>DATCQF010000137.1:0-6216 GCA_036569735.1 Allostellaceae bacterium
GGAATCCCGAGCTGCGTCAGCGAGCGCCGAAGCTCGCGCCGCAGCTGCTCGCGCAGCGGCACGTCGAGCGCGGAGAGCGGTTCATCGAGCAAGAGTAGGCGGGGGCGACAGACGAGCGCCCGCGCCAGCGCCACCCGCTGCCCCTCGCCGCCCGAGATCTGCCCCGGATAACGATGCCCGAGGCCGGACAACCCGAGGAGCTCCGTAATTTCCTTGACCCGCTGCTGTCGCTCTGCCCGGCCGAGAGCCCCCAAGCCATATCCGATATTGTGGGTGACGTTTAGGTGGGGAAACAGCGCGTGCTCCTGGAACAGATAGCCGATCCGGCGCTGCTGCGGCGGCAGAAAGATGCGGCGGTCGCTGTCGAACCACGTATCATCGCCCAAGCGGATATGGCCGCGCCCGGGCCGCTCGAGGCCGGCCAGACATCGCAACGTTGTCGTCTTCCCGGACCCGGATGGGCCGAACAGCACGGTCAGCGAGGAGGGGCTTGCCGGGCAGCGCAGATCCGCCCGGATCAATGGTCCGGCCGGAAACTGCTTCTCGAATTCCGAGATCAGCTCGACCGTCAAATCGCTCCTCCCTTCAGCGGCCGAAGATAGGTCACCGAGAGGGCGAGAAATGAGACGCCCAGCAGGACCAGCGACGTATTCCCGGCTTTGGCGTAGTTGAGCGCCTCGACGTCATCGTAAATGGCGATCGAAATGGTGCGCGTGACCCCCGGAATGTTGCCCCCGACCATAAGGACGACGCCAAATTCCCCGAGCGTGTGGGCAAAGGCGAGGATTAGCCCGGTCAGGATCCCGGGCCAGGAAAGCGGACAAGTCACGCGGAAGAAGGTGTGGAGATGGGACACTCCGAGGCACCAGGAGGCTTCGACCAAACGCCGATCTATCCCCGAGAATGCGGCAACAAAGGGTCGTACCGCGAAGGGAAAGCTGTAGATGATGGAGGCGAGCAACAAGCCTTCGAACGAAAACGGCAATGGTCGCCCGACCAGTGTCTCGTAGGTTTGGCCGAGCGGGCTTTGCGGGCCGATGGCGATCAGTATGTAAAAACCGAGCACCGTTGGCGGCAGGATTATCGGCAGCGCGACGGCTGCCTCGAACAGGAACTTGAGCCGCCATCTCGTCTCGGCGAGCCAATAGGCTAACGGCAACCCGACGAGGAGCAGGATCAGCGTGGTGAAAAAGGCCAGTTGCAGGCTGAGCCAAATCGCCTGAAAATCCATGCCTTATTCACCCGGGGAGCGGAACCCGTATCGGTGTAGGATTTCCTTTCCCGAATCGCCAACGATAAAGCTGCGCAAGGCCTCGGCCGTCTGCCGATCCTGCGCCCAGGACAGTATCACGCCGCCTTGCTCGAGCGAGGGATAGGAGCCGGCCGGGACCTCCCAGCTGCGGCCCTCGTCGCGGAGAGGCGCAGCCGCGGCCAGCGAGTGGCTGATCAGCCCGATATCGGCCGCGCCGCTCTCGACGAACTGGGCCGTCTGGATAATGTTCTCGCCAAGAACGAGTTTGCCCTTAACCTTTTCATACACCCCGAGCTTCTTCATCGCCGCCTCTGCGGCCCGCCCGTAAGGCGCATGGCGAGGGTTGGCGATGGCGATTTTGCGCACCGAGGGATCGAGCAAGGCCTCGATGCCTTTTTCCACCGCAATTGGAGAACCCTTCTGTACCCAGAGAACCAGGCCTCCCACCGCGTACGAAAACTCGCTATTGGGGGCGGCGAGGCCTTGCTCGACCAAACGCCTCGGATAATCCAAATCGGCCGAGAGAAACAGGTCGAACGGGGCCCGGCTCGACAATTGTGAGTAGAAGTTCCCGGAGGAACCGTAGGTAACCTCGACCTTGACATCGGGGTTCTGCCGCTCAAACGCGGCGACGATGTCGGCAAAGGCGACCTTGAGATCCGCGGCGGCAGCGACGCGCAGCGTTCGGGTCTCGGCCGCTTCGGCCAGGCGCTGGTAGTCCGCCGCGGCGGCGGACAGGCCGACCGCGAGAAAAAGCGCGACCCGCACGAGCCGCGCCCACAGGGCGAAGCGGTCGTTCGACCGCGCGCGGAGGGCGATCAGCTGCGACCATCGTCTAATCATAACGCACAAACGCGGATAGCCTGTCGCCCATTCCCTCACCGGCTAAACCGCAACTCCGCCAGGGCGAGACGCACCTCTTTATCATCGAGGAGCTCAACGAAGCGCCGGACGGCAGGCCACTCGAAACGCGCCCGCGGCACGATGAAGTCATAATGTTCCTCCTGGACGGGCAGAAATCCGAGCCCATACTGGCGCGCGACGCTCTCGATCGCAACGCCCCAATCGACCCGGCGCTGCGCGACGGCAACCGCCACCGCATTGTGCGATTTCGGCTGCGACCAATATCCGGCAGGCCGGGCGCCTTTCAGCAGGACGCGGTCGATCAGGATGCGGGTGCCGCTGCCGGCGTTTCGGTTGATCATCAGGTAATCGGAGTTGGCGATGGCCGCCGCGACGGCATCGAGCGCGGAGCCACAGCCGCTCAACAGCGGATCATCGCGCCGGAACACGACGCCCTGGAGCCGCCGATAGCCGGACACGAGTTCGAGATCGGCGGTCAGGAACGGCCGGTTATACTCGCCGCTCTCGGCGTCCATCAAATGGACCGGGGCGATATCGCACTCGCCGCGTTTTGCCGCCGCGAGGCCGCCCGTGCTTCCGACATTCAGCACCTTGACCGAGAGCCCTTCTGCCTGGAGGCGCTGCAGCAGCACGCTCAAACCGACGCAATCACTGCCGATCACGGCCAGATCCGCCGGGCGCAGGCCGCGGCCGATCAGCTGGACCTGAACCGCGGCGCCTGCCGGCACCGCCTCGACATGCTGGCCGATGACGATGAACCCGTCGGCCTGGCTAAAGGTGGTCACCGCGCCCGAGCCTTTGGCGATCGGATAGGCCGCTAGGCCTGCCCCGTCCGCGTCGGAACGCCGCACCAGCGACACCATTGCGAACTCGGTGCGCCCGCGCTCGGAGCTGAGGCGCATTGGCAAGATGGCGGGTGCCGCATCGCGTCGCTCCGGCGCCAAGCCGGCAAAGGCCCGGATGACCGGCGCGACAAACTCGTGGAAGGTGAAGATCGCGGAGGTCGGAAACCCGGGAAGCACGACGACCGGCTTGCCCCCGGTCACCGCAAGACAAAGCGGCTTGCCCGGCTTGAGCGCGACGCCGTGAACGACGATCCCGGGATCGTCGAAGCGCGCCAAAACCCGGTAGCAAACATCGCCTGCCCCTTTCGACGTGCCGCCCGAAAGCAGCACGATATCGGCCGCGGCCAGGCCCTTGTCGACGAGTCGGGCGAGCGTGTCCTCCTCATCGGCGCCGATCCCCAGCGGCACGGCCTCACCCCCGGCTTCCTCAACCGCCGCAGCGAGGATCGCGCCGTTCGAGTCATAGACGCCACCCGGCGGCAGCGGCCCCGGTGCGCCCGGCATCACGATCTCGTTTCCGCTCGAGATCACGGCGACCCGCGGCCGCCGATACACCTCGACCTTGCCCTTGCCGATTGCCGCCAAGACGCCGATTTCGCGAGAGGTTATCGCGGCCCGGGCGCGCAGCGCCGTCTCGCCGCGCGCGATGTCGCTGCCCGCAAAGGCGATGAATTGGCCGGGCACCGCGGGGCGATGCACCTCGATCGTCATCGTCCCGTCGGCATTCTCCCGCGCCTCGGTCTGCTCGACCATGATCACGGCATCGGCGCCGCGCGGAACCATGCCGCCGGTGGCGATCAGCGTCGCGGTGCCCGGGGTCACTGGGATGTTCGGCTCGGTCCCCGGGGTCAGGATCTCGCCGTTCAGTTTCAGCAATCGCGGCTCGCGCTGGCTCGCGTTTGCCGTATCGGCGGCGCGCACCGCAAACCCGTCGACGCTCGCGCGGTCAAAGCCCGGGACGTCGACCTCGGCGACCGCCGATGTCGCCAGAACCCTCCCGCGCGCCCGATCCAGCGGAACGATCTCGCTGCCCAATGGCGCGAGGACCAGATGCCGATGAAAGCGTGCTGTCGCCTCGTCGCGATCGACGACCTCGAGGAACTGCTCCTGGCGCGCCAGCAGGCGCAACGCCGCGGCGATCTCCTCGGTCGGATGAAGGACGGTATCCATGGGCGACCTCAAACGTCGGCGAGACCGGGCTTGGGGTCATTATATAGGTAGACGCGCGCGCGGGCCCCCGGCGGGAAGCCCTCGCTCGCTTCGGGGACGAGTACGAACCCATCCGCCTCCGCAATCGTCGGGAAGAGACCCCCGCTCCCGTCCGGCGCCGCCGCGGCAACCGCCTCAACACGATCATCGCCCGCGACGAGCCGCACCGGCCACACTTCCAGAAACCCTATGCTCGACACGATCTTGCCGGCGGTCACGAAATCGCGCGCGGCATAAGGCAATTCCGGATCTCGTCCGGCGAGCCGGCGGACCACGCGGCCAGCAAGCAGCTCGTATGCCCAAAGGCAGGCGGTCGGCGAGCCGGGCAGCAGGAAGAGCGGCCTTCCTCGAATGCGTCCAATGCCGGTCGACAATCCCGGTCGCAGCGCAATCCCGTGGATCCACAAGCCATCGCGCTCGCCGTCGCCAGGCCGCCCGAGCGCCTCCAGCACCGGTTCGTCATTCGGTCCGAGACCGGATCCGCCGACCACGACCACCAGATCTGCGTCGGGCGCATCAACCGCATCGCGAATGGCCCCGTTGCAGCAGCGGTCGACCCCGCAAGGATCGAGCGTGCCGCCGTCCCGTTCGACGAGGCCGCGCAACATCGCCGTGTTGGCATCGAAGACCGCTCCGGTCGGCAACTCTGTCCCCGCCTCGGCGAGATCGCGCCCGGTGAGGATGACGCGGATTCGAGGGCGGCGAACGACATCGACCGCGCCGATCCCGCCTTCGGCGAGCAGCCCGAGTTCGGCTGAGCCGAGCCATCGCCCGCCGCGGAGCAACAGAGCGCCGCGGGCAAACTCGTTCGCGAAACGCTCGATATTGGCGCCGGCGGCGACCGGCTCGATGAGCTCTAAAATCTCGCCCGCCACGTCCGCTTGTGCGTGATCGCGCGGTACTACCGCGTTCGCATCGGGTGGTACTGAGGCTCCGCACGCCACCGCTGTCGCGTTCGGCAAGATCGAACATCCAGAACCCCTGATCCGAAAGGGCAGAGGATTATAGACGCTTGCGCCGAGGGTAGCCTCGGCATCGACCGCGTACCCGTCGGCAACCGCCCGATCGAAGGGCGGCGCATCCGTTCTCGCCCTGACCTCGCTCGCCAAGACTCGGCCGATAGCCTCGGCAATCGGCAGGCGCTCTGAGCCGAGATGTCCCGCGAAAGCTCGGTCGAGCCAGGCGATCGCATTGGCGACTGACGTCAGCTGAACAAAACCCACAACGATGCCGCAATCTCGTCGGTCGAGCGGAAACCTTTGTATCAAATCGGCAGAGGTGAGGAGACGATCTTCGTTTCCGCATCACTCTCCGGCTGCGTCAGATTCATCACTGCGCAGGCGCAAATTAACGGACGTGCCACTGCCGTTGCGCCCACAACCGAAAGCGATCGAGATAGGAATAGATCACCGGGGTGGTATAGAGGGTGAGCACTTGGCTCACCATCAACCCACCGATGATCGAGAGACCGAGCGGCCGTCTGCTCTTGCATTCTATCGTGATCTCCGTTCCGCCGCGGGCGGCCGCGGTCCCAGTCCCGGTGAGAACCGCGCCCGCACTCCGGTTGCGCTGCGGAGACCAACAACGAACGTCAGATTTAAGTCCAAGCCCTTACAGATAGGCTCAGGATTTCTTCTCGTGCTTCTGGCCGCCCTTGCGCTCAGCCTTGTGCTGACCCTTGTGGCCGCCCTTACCAGGACCGGTTCCAGACTTGTCGCCCATTGCGAGGATCACATTTCCCCCCAAGAGGCCTTCGTGTCCTATTCCGGCGACGCCGCCGGGAGCGATTTGATAGATAACAGCCCTAGCAGAGTCTCCGACCAGCTCTGGGCCGGCGGTCATCGCCATCACTGCCGTCGGTGCCAAAAAGACGACTGTTAAGGCCAGAATCGTTCTCCGCATGACACTCCTCCGTCTGGGAAACTCATGGGAAACACCGAAATCGGCCCCTAAGTTCCCGACACTTAGCCGATATTCCCCGGATTCCGGGTCGTTGGTAGCCATGATAGCCCCTTCGGGCGTCTTGGGCAATGGCAAATCGCGCAC
>DATCQF010000138.1:0-1607 GCA_036569735.1 Allostellaceae bacterium
CTGTTTCATGTCGCGGCCGATTACCGGCTGTGGGTGCCGGACCCCGCGCCGATGTTCCGGGTCAATGTCGAGGGCACCAGGGAACTGATGCTCGCCGCGCTCGGGGCCGGGGTCGAGCGCATCGTCTATACCAGCAGCGTCGCGACCCTGGGGATCGTGCCGGGCGGGATTGCCGACGAGGCGACGGCGAGCCAGGCCGCGGACATGATCGGCCCCTACAAGCTCTCGAAATTCACCGCCGAGGCAATCGTCAGCGAGCTGATCCTCGAGCGCAACTTGCCGGCGGTGATCGTCAATCCGTCGACCCCGGTAGGTCCGGGCGACATCAAGCCGACCCCGACCGGCCGGCTGATCGTCGAGGCGGCGCGCGGCAGGATGCCGGGATATGTCGATACCGGGCTCAATATCGTTCATGTCGACGATGTCGCATTGGGCCATCTGCTCGCCGCCAAATCCGGCCAGATCGGCGGGCGCTATATTCTCGGCGGCGAGAATATGAGCCTCCTCGAGATCCTCTCCGAAGTCGCCCTGCTGACCGGCCGGCGACCGCCCGCCTTCAAGATCCCCCATGCCGCGATCATGGCGATCGCATCCGGCGCCGAAGCCATGGCTCGGCTGACCGGGCGCGAGCCGTTCGCCACGGTCGACGGGGTGCGGATGTCGCAGAAGAAGATGTTCTTCAGCTCGGCGCGCGCTGTTGACGAATTGGGGTATGCGCCGCGGCCGGCGCGCCAGGCCCTCACCGAGGCCATCGCCTGGTTCAAAACCAACGGTTATCTCTGATGGCCACGCTCGACGCCGCCACGCCGCGGTCCGATACCGCTTCGCCCGTCGAGACGCCCTCGGGCAAGGGACGGGGCGACGAGAATTTTCCGGTCGGTTCGCGGCTGATCCGCCGCGACCTGCGCGTCCATGTCCACGCCTTCTACCGGTTTGCCCGCAACGCCGACGATATCGCCGACAGCCCTGTGCTCGCCGCCGACGACAAGCTGCGCCGCCTCGACCGCATGGCGGCGATCCTGGATGGAGTTTCTGGGGGCGCCCCGCAAAGCGAGCCCGGCAGCGAGTCGCCGGCCGCTTCGGCGATGCGCGAGAGCCTCGCCGCGACCGGCGTCACCCCCCAGCATTGCCACGATGTGCTCCAGGCGTTTCGCCAGGATGCGGTCAAGCTGCGCTACCGCGACTGGGACGAGCTGATGGAGTATTGCCGCTATTCGGCGGCGCCGGTCGGGCGCCAGCTGCTCGATCTGCACGGCGAAAGCCGCGCTGCCTGGCCGGCCTCCGATGCGCTGTGCGCCGCCCTGCAGGTGTTGAACCACCTGCAGGACTGCGCCGCCGATTACCGCGCGCTCGACCGGGTCTATCTGCCGCTCGCCGATCTCGACGCTTCGGGAAGCGCGGTCGAGGCGCTGGCGGCGCCGGCGGCGAGCCCGGGTTTGCGCCGGGTGCTCGACATCCTTTTGGACCGCACCGACGGCCTGATCAGGGCCGCGCGCGACTTGCCGCCCGGGGTCGCCGCTCGCGGGCTGCGCTGGGAATCCGCGGTCATCGTCGGGCTCGCCGCGCGCCTCGCGCGCCGCCTGCGCCGGGGCGACCCGCTCGCAGGC
>DATCQF010000139.1:0-2133 GCA_036569735.1 Allostellaceae bacterium
CGCCCGGAGCGGTGGTTTCGCTCGCAGCCGGCGGCGGCTCCTCTTCAGCGAGGGCGGCGATCGCATCGAGCAGGCGGCGGCGGTGGCCGATCGACGAGACGCCGAGCTCGCGCAGATCATCGGCCGTCAACCGGCGCAGAACCTCCCCGTCAATATCGTTGTCGCGGAACGCCGGCGCGTATTGTTCGAGCCCGAGCCCGCGCAGCCATTCGGCCAGATCCATCGGAATTGCCCGAAAGCGGCAAAGTCCGGGGCATCATACAACCCGGGTGCGGCCTCTATCCAGATCGGCGTATATCAGAGACGGCCGCGCACGAACTCGCCGAGCGCCGCGACGAGGCGGGCAAGGTCGGCGCGGAGACGCTCGAAGCCGGGCAGTTTCTCGAGCGTCTTCTGGTCCATGTAGAGGGCGCGGTCGATTTCGATCTGCAGGCTGTGGCGGTTTTCGGTGGGGCGGCCCTGGCGGCGCACGATCTCGACGCCCTTGTAGCCCTCGTTGATCCGCACGTCGTAGCCGAGGCCGCGCAGCACGCCGGCGACGAAATCGGTGAAGTCGGGGGCGCAGGTGGTGCCGTCGCGGTCGCCCAACACGAAATCGGCGTAGACGCCTTTGCGCTCCTCGCGGCTGGGGCCGTAGGACGGCATCGAATGGCAGTTGACGTGCCACACCACGCCGAATTCGCGACGCAGCCGCTCGCAAGTCTCGTCGAGCACGCGATGATACGGCGTGTGATAGCGCTCGATCCGGGCGAGGACGTCGTCGGGGCTGAGCTTTCTGTCATAGATCGGCACGCCGGGCTGCGCGTGGCGGCGTACCAGGCCGACCCGGGTCGTCGGCCGCGGCACCAGAAATTCCGGCAGGGCGCCCGCCAAGAGCCCGGGATCGAGATCGTCCGCCGCCCGGTTGACATCGATATAGCTGCGCGGGAACACCGCCCCGATCAGCGTCGCGCCGTGCGCGGGGGCCGCCTCGAAGAGCTCGTCGACATAGCAATCCTCGGCACGGCGCAGCACCGGCAGCGGGCAGCAATAGGCGAAATCTTCGGGGTAGAGCGCGCCGCTATGCGGTGAGTCGAGGACCAGCGGCAGGGGTTCGGCGTGGGGGTCCCGGCGCCACAGCACACCCGGAATTTCCAAACCTGTGGCGGTGCTCCGCATGCCGTTCACGCTCGGTGGTAGATGCCGGACACGACAGATCACCCGGCACCGAACGGTACCGCGGCCGCGCTGCGGCATTTTTCATCGCACAGGGGCAGCGCGGATGGAAGGGAGAAAGGGTGGGCGTACTCGGCGAGCCTCGCCGCGACGCTTTGGCGAGGCGCCAGGCGGGTCGGCGAGGCGCCAGGCGGGTCGGCGAGGCGCCAGGCGGGCGATCTATCGCTGGGCCGCCGATACGAGGCGGGCGAGGCCGAGAAACTTCTCGGGGTCCTGCGGTTCGCCGTTGACCAGCACCTCGTAATGCACGTGCGGGCCGGTGGCGCGGCCGGTGCTGCCGAGGAATCCGATCTGGCTGTGCGCCGCAACGCGCTGCCCGACCGAGACGGTCTGGCGATGGAGATGCGCGTAACGCGTCGCGATGCCGTTGCCGTGGTCGATTTCGACGATCTTGCCGTAATCGTCGCGATACCCGGAATAGGTCACCACCCCCGCCGCCGTGGCATAGACCGGCGACATGTAGGGCGCCCGGAAATCGAGCCCGGTATGAAACGCCGAGCGGCCGTTGATCGGGTCGCCGCGGACGCCAAAGTTGCTGCCGATTTCATAGCTCTCAAGCGGCGCCGAAACGGGCAGCGCCTTGACCAGGGCATGCAGCGCGGCGGTTTTTTCCGGGCTCAACGAGGTGTCGGGATGCTGGCCGCGCGGCGCCGCGATGAACGGGCCGCCTTCGCCGGTGCGCATGCCGAATTGCGCGTACAGGTGGGCGACATCGACCCCGGCCGACGCGAGCACCCGCTCGAATTGCGCGAGCCCGCCGCGACCGACGGCGACGGCTGCGGTTGGCGCCGGCCGCGGCGCGACGCGATCGGCTTGGGCCGGCGCGACCGCAGACGGCGCCAGCAGGCCCACAACGGCCCGCGCAGTCGGCGGCGGGGTTGTCGGCGCGACCGCTGCCGCGGCCGGCTCGGGCTGCGC
>DATCQF010000140.1:0-2405 GCA_036569735.1 Allostellaceae bacterium
GTGCACAGCGCCACGGTATCGCATAGGGGCAGCATCCGATCGAGTTCGGCCATCGGAAAGACGCATTCGACACCGGGGCCGGCCTCGCGCGGGCTGCGGTTCGCGGCGAGGATGCGGCATCCGAACGGCGCCGCGCGCCGCGCCACCTCGCGCCCGACCCGGCCATAGCCGACGATGCCCAGGGTCGAGCCGCGCACCTCACCGTGCGGCGCGCCGCTCTCGACCCAGCTGGTGCGCCACGAGCCGCGCTCGCGGAACTCGCCGGAAATCTCGAAGAGCCGGTGATTGAGGGCGAGCCACACCATGACGATGTATTCGGCGATCGCGGTTTCATGCCCGAACGCGTTGCACACCACCGCCCCTTTCGGCAGGACCGAGAGGTCGAACAGCTCGACCCCGGTCGCCACCGATTGCACGAGCCGCACCTTGGGCGCCGGGGGGTAGTCGGCGCGCCAGTGGTTGCTGACTAGGATGTCGGCCGCCGCCGCCGCCTCGGGGAATCGCGCCAACTCCTGCGCATCGGCGAGGACCACGACGTCGAGCCCGGCGGGCAGATCGGCCCGGATGCCCTCCGCGGTATCGGCGGCGACGTTACCAAGAAACAGCGCTTTCATCGAAATCCCTTCCGTGGATCCCTGCCTAGGTCGTCGCGACGACGTTCTGCAGCTTCTCGCCGCGGACGAAACGGTCGATGTTGCGCGCCGCATCGGCGCCGCGCCGGCGCGCCATGCCCTCGGTCCAGGCCGAGCAATGCGGCGTCATGACGACATTCGGCAATTGATGAAACGGGTGGCGCGACGGGCGAATATCCGGCTGGTCCGGGGTCGGGTAGCGCCACCAGGCATCGAGCGCCGCGCCGCCGATCTTGCCGTCGCGCAAGGCATGAAACAGCGCGTCCTCGTCGGCGACCGGCCCGCGCCCGACATTGATCAAGAGCGCATCGCGCTTCATCAGCCCGAGGCGCCGCCTATCCATCAGCCCCTTTGTCTCCGGGGCCAGGCCGACGCACAGCGCGACCGCGTCGCACAGCGGCAGCATCGCATCGAGTTCGGTCAACGCGAACACGCGATCGACCCCGGGCGGCGGCGCGCCCGCCGTGCGGTTGGCGCCGAGGACGCGGCAGCCGAGCGCGGCGGCGCGCACCGCTGTCTCCCGCCCGATGTGGCCAAGCCCGACGATCCCTACCGTCTGGCCGCCGAGTTCCCGGTGCAGCGGGCCGTTGGTCACCCCGCTGTCGCGCCACGATCCGCCGCGAAAGGTGGTGGCGATGTCGAAATAGCGGTGCGACCAGACCAGCATCGCCATCACGATGTATTCGGCAATCGCGGCTTCATGACCATAGGCGTTGCAAACCGTGACCCCGGGCGGCAGCGCGGCGAGCGCGATCATGTCGGTACCGCCGACCGGCGCCTGCAATAGTCCAAGCCGCGGCGCTGGCGGCATGCTCGTGCCCCAAGCCTCGGAGACGACGATCTCGGCACCAAGGAGCGCGGCGGCAACCCGGTCCCGGTCGCCATTATCCGCGACCAATTCCATGTCGACGCCGCTTTCGATGACGGGCCGGATCCAGCCGGCTTGGGAGACCGCGAACGCGCCGAGAAACAGCGTCTTCACCGCTTCACCGTGTGCTTCCGGAGAAAATCCTCGCGCACCGTGATGCCGAGCCCGGGGCGGTCGGGCACCGCGATCATGCCGTCCTCGACCGGGAAGCTTTCCAGGACGAGGTCATGCAGCAGCGGGTTGGCGCCCAATGAATATTCGACGATGAACCCGGCGGGCGAGGCAGCGGCGACATGGAGCCCGGCGGCAAAGGCGGGCGCGCCGGCCCACAGATGCGGCGCGAGCCTCAGGTTGAAGGTGCTGGCGATCGCGGAAATCCGCATCGCCTCGGTGATGCCGCCGCAGATCGCGAGATCCGGCTGCATGATGTCGACCGCGCCCAGGACCGCGAGGTCGCGGAAATCGTGCCGGGTGAACTCGCTCTCGCCCGACGCGATCGGGATGTCGGTCGCGCCGCGCACCTGGGCTTGCCCCGCCTTGTCGTCGGCGGTCACCGGCTCCTCGAACCACGCGAGGTTGCACTCCTCGACGAGCCGGCAGAAGCGCCTTGCCTCGGCGACCGACATTGTACCGTGCGCGTCGCACATCAGCCCGATTTCGGGGCCCAGCGCCTCGCGCGCCGCGTGCACGCGGGCGGCCGAGTGGCGCGGGTCGCCGTCGATGATGCCGACCCGCATCTTGACCGCGCCGAACCCGCCGGCCGCGACATAGCCCAGGAGCTGCTCGCCGATCTTGTCCGCCCCGGCCCAGCCGCCGGAGGCATAGGCCGGCATTTGCGCGCCGCGCCGCCCGCCCAGCAGCCGCCACACCGGCACACCGAGCGATTTCCCCAGGATGTCCCACAG
>DATCQF010000141.1:0-1989 GCA_036569735.1 Allostellaceae bacterium
TCGGGCCGCCCGAGCGGCATCGGCCCCGAACCGGAACCGCAGCCGGGTAGCTGACTTCCGACGGAGCCGGCTCGCTCGTCGCGAGGCGGTCTGCCTTGCCGAGGTAGGATTGGCTCAGCCAATCAACGATTACGAGGTTACCGAGCACGCCGCCTTCGAGATGCGGCGCCGCCGGATCGATCAGGCTGTGATGCGCAGCGTGCTCGCCGCACCCGAGCAGCGTCACCTCGTCCGGCCGGGCCGTGACGTGCTGCAATCGAGGATGGGGCTTGCCGGTAAGAATTATCTGGTTCGTGTGTTTGTCGATATCGATCGTAAGCCGGCGGAGGTTGTGACAGTCTATCTGACCAGCCGTGTCGCAAAGGATTGGAGAGTGGACCCATGAAAGCGACTTATGATGCAAGAACCGACACGCTTAGTATTATCCTCAAGACGGACACCGCAGTCGCCGAAAGCGACGAGGACAAGCCGGGTATCATTCTCGATTACGATACCGACGGAAACCTAGTCTCGCTCGAAATTCTCGATGCGTCTGCGAGGGTCAGCGAAGCTCGCAGGTTTGAGTTCGAGACGATTGATTGATGGCGCGCCCTCGGTGGGCTGTTAGGGCAGGTGGGTCGCTGACGATTTGGTGACTAATATCTGATAAGGTTTTGCATCGTTCGGAGTTGCAACTGGCGCAAGGTTTGGATGGGGGAGTGGGGCGCGATGACGCGCAAATTTTTTGGGACGGACGGCATTCGGGGTACCGCCAATACGGAGCCGATGACGCCGGAGACGGCGCTCAAGGTGGCGATGGCGGTCGGCGAATGCTTTCACAACGGGACGCACAAGCACCTTGTGGTGATCGGCAAGGACACGCGGCTCTCGGGCTACATGCTCGAACCGGCGCTGACCGCCGGGTTCATCACGATGGGGATGGACGTCGTTCTGGTCGGGCCGTTGCCGAGCCCGGCGATCGCGATGCTGACGCGCAGCCTGCGCGCCGATATCGGCGTCGTCATCTCGGCCTCGCACAACCCCTATGCCGACAACGGCATCAAGCTGTTCGGGCGCGACGGGTACAAGCTGTCCGACGAACTTGAAAGCAAGATCGAAGCGGCGCTCCACAAGGGACCCGGGCGGCGCGCGCTGCCGGGCGAACTCGGCCGCGCGAAGCGGCTCGACGATGCGGGCGGCCGCTATATCGAGTTCGTCAAGCAGAGCTTCCCCCGAGGGCTGCGGCTCGACGGCATGCGGGTCGTCGTCGATTGCGCGCATGGCGCCGCCTACAAGGTCGCCCCGACGGTGTTCTGGGAACTCGGCGCCGAGGTGTTCTCCATCGGGGTGACGCCGGACGGGCTCAACATCAACCGTGATTGCGGCGCGCTGGCGCCTGAGCAGATGCGCCAGGAAGTGCTGGCACGGCGGGCCGATATCGGGATCGCGCTCGACGGCGACGCCGACCGGCTGATCGTTTGCGACGAGCGCGGCGAGATCCTCGACGGCGACCAGCTGATGGCGCTGATCGCAACGACATTGGCGCGCGGCGGGCGGCTCGCCGGGGATGCGCTCGTCGCGACGGTGATGTCCAATCTCGGGCTCGAACGGTGTCTCGCCGAACAGGGAATCGGGCTGCACCGGACCGCGGTCGGCGACCGGTATGTCAACGAAAAGATGCGCAGCCTCGGCTGCAATCTCGGCGGCGAGCAATCCGGGCACATCATCCTCAGCGATTATGCGACGACCGGCGACGGCTTGATTGCCGCGCTGCAGGTGCTGGCCGCCATCGTCGAGACCGGACGGCGCGCGAGCGAGGTGTGCCGGCTGTTCGAGCCGGTGCCGCAGCTGCTGCGCAATGTCCGCTTCGGCAGTGGCCGGCCGCTCGAGTCGCGCCCGGTGCAGCGCGCGGTCGCCGCGGGCGAGGCGAGGCTCGGAAGCGGCGGGCGGCTGGTGATCCGCAATTCCGGGACCGAGCCGGTCATTCGCGTGATGGCGCAAGGCGAGGAC
>DATCQF010000142.1:0-1908 GCA_036569735.1 Allostellaceae bacterium
GGTCCTGCCGCAACTCCAGGACCTGCCGCCGGTCGATGCCGACGAGACCGCCTGGTTGGCGCAGCGCGCCGCCGCCGCGGCGGCAAAATGACGGACCGTTTGCCGGTCGGGCCGCTCGATCTCGAAGTGCTGCGCCGGGGCAGCGGCGGGCCGATCCTCCTCGTCCACGGGGTCAACCCGGTCAGCCCAAAAGCGGCGTTTCTCGATGCGCTCGCCGAGCACGGCGAGATCATTGCGCCGTCGCATCCCGGCTTTGGCAATTCGCCGCGCCCCGATGATTTCGACACGATGTACGACCTCGTGCACCTCTATCTCGAATTGCTCGACGCGCTGCCGGCCGACAAGGTGACGATGATCGGGTTTTCGTTCGGCGGGTGGATCGCCGCGGAGGTCGCCGCGAGCGGCTCGGCAAAGCTCGACCGGCTGGTCCTGGTTGACCCGGTCGGGATCAAGCTGGGGGGCCGCGAGGAGCGCGACATCGTCCACTTCTTCAATACCTCGCCCGCCGAATTGAACCGCCGCAGCTGGCACGATCCGGCACAGCGGCCTGCCGGCATCTACGGGCTCGGCTGGCAGGCGGTGATCGACCCCCAGCTGGGCGAAGAGGCCCAGGGCGATGCTATGAGCGATGATGAGATGATCGTCCTCGCGCGCAACTGGGATGCGCTCGCCCTCTATGCCTGGCGCCCGCACATGTACAACCCGCAGCTGAAGCACTGGCTGCGCCGCATCGCGGTGCCGACCCTGGTGCTGTGGGGCGCCAAGGACGGCATCGTCACGCCGGATTACGGCCGCGCCTACAGCCGGCTCATCCCGGGCGCGCGGTTCGAGGTAATCGAGGCGGCCGGGCACCATCCCGAACTGGAGCAGCCGCGCGCCTTCGGCGACCATGTCGCGCGGTTCCTGGGACAATCCGCATGATGTTCATCGTCCGCAGCGCCGGCGAGCGCCCCGATGCCGCCGGCATCCGCATCAAGCTCAGCCGCAAAACGCCGGCGACCGTGCCGGATGCGACGGGCAGAACCGATTTCTTCTGCGTCGGCGAGGCGGAGGCTGTCGCGGCGCTGCGCGGGGCGGGCTGGAATATCGTCGATTTGCATGACGGGTATTACGAGGATGGCGCCGGCGGCGGGGTCGGCATCTGGGGCCACGGCAAATACTGGGAGATCCGCGACACCCCGTTCACTGTCAAGGAAGCCGTCGGCCCGGCCGGCGAGGCCGAAGCCGGCACCGCCGGGGGCGAGCACGTCAACGTCCGCGGCGCGATCTTCGGGGTGTAGCCAGCCAGCAGTCTCGCATCGCGTCAAACGGCCCCTCACCCTCCCACGGCGTCGCCGCGGGTCCCTCCCTCTCCCCGCAAGCGGGGCGAGGGTCCGGAAAGCGCCGTCGCCGTTAACTCCCGTTAACTCCCTCGCCCGGCTCGCGGGGAGAGGGTTGGGGTGAGGGGCCGCTTCAAACGGCCCCCGGTCCAAGCATCGTGACGCCATAGGCCCGCATCGCCGGGTCTTGCGTGCCCAGAACCAGGCCTTCGAGATAAGCCTGCGCGATCAAGAGGCGATCGAACGGATCATTGTGATGGCGCGGCAAGCCGTCGGCGTGCTCGGCATGGAGACCGGTGATCGGCAGCAGCTCGAAGCCGAGCGCCGTCACGGCCGCGACGATCGGCCGATCGAAGCGCAGCTTGCCGATAGCGCGTTTGATGGCAATTTCCCAGACGCTTGCCGCGCTGACAAAGATCTCGTTTGTCTCTTCTATAAGCGCCGCCCGCAACGCCGGTGCGATGGCACGCGGCCGCTGATCCGCCCAAACCAGGATGTGCGTGTCGATCAGCAGCCGCACGATCCTACTCGAAATATTTTTGTATTTCCGGGGGGAGAGGACCGTCGAAATCCTCGGCTATATAGGTGA
>DATCQF010000143.1:0-2281 GCA_036569735.1 Allostellaceae bacterium
CCCCCGCCGCGACCCGCGGCACTCCATGCTGCGCCAGCGCGCCGCGGTCGACCAGCCAATCGGGCTGCGGGTAGCTCCCGACGACGGTCGTCGGTATCAGGTGGGTCGGATAGGTCATGGCGTTTGGCATCCGGTAGATAAGCTACGTGAACGCTCCCATAATCGTCATTCCGGCGAAAGCGGGAATCCCGAATTCAGAGGACACCGATGACCGAACAGCAGATCCGCTTTAATGACGGCGCCGCCTACGAACGGATGATGGGCACCTGGAGCCGGCCGGTGGGCAATACCTTCCTCGACTGGCTGGCCCCGGCCGCGGGCTTGCGCTGGATCGACATCGGCTGCGGCAGCGGCGCCTTCACCGAACTGGTGATCGAGCGCTGCGCTCCCGCCGAGGTTCAGGGGATCGACCCGTCCGAAGCCCAGCTCGCCTTTGCGCGCACCCGGCCCGGGGCTCGCATGGCGCAATTCCACCGGGGCGACGCGATGGCGCTGCCGTTCCCCGAAAACAGCTTTGATGCGGCGATCATGGCGCTGGTGATTTTCTTCGTTCCCGATCCGGCCGAGGGTGTCGCCGAGATGGTGCGGGTGGTCGCCCCGGGGGGCACGGTCGCGACCTATGCGTGGGACATGATGGGCGGCGGGCATCCCGGGGTGCCGATCCAGGCCGAGATGCGCGCAATGGGCCTGACCCTGCCGCGCGCGCCGAGCCTTGCCGCATCGCGGATCGAGGCCCTGCGCGATCTGTGGACCGGTGCGGGTCTCGATGCGGTCGAAACGCGGGAGATCACGGTGCAGCGGACATTCGCCGATTTCGACGATTTCTGGACAATCAACCTGCTGGCGCCAAGCGTCGGCCCGACCGTCGCGGCGATGCCCCCGGGCGATGCCGAACAGCTCAAGGCGCGGGTGCGCGCGCGCCTGCCGGCGGATGCTTCCGGGCGCATCACCTGCGCTGGACGCGCCAACGCGGTAAAGGGCCGCCGGCGATAGCCGAGGCGGCGGTTCGGCGGGCTAGCGGATGCGCGGCGCCGCGCGCATCAGCCATACCAGCGGCATTCCGACCGCGGCGGTCAGCGCCAGGAGGTAGAAGGCGTTGATGTAGCCGATCATCGCCGCCTGATGCTGGATTTCGCCGGCCAGCCGCAGGAGGCCGCTGGTGCTTTCGGTGTCCCACGCGGCGGGAAGGCCGGGGAACGACAGGCTCTTGTTGTAGGGCGTGATGAACTCGCTCATCCGGGAGTAGTTGGCTGCGGTCGAGCGCACCAGCAGCACCACGGTCACCGAGATGTAGAGGCTCGCGCCGAAATTGCGCACCAGCGTGAAGACCCCCGAGCCCTCGGTGATCTGGTGGGCGGGCAGGGTGGCGAATGCGAGGACGGTCATCGGCGTGTAGGCGAGCCCGAAGCCGAAGCCTTGCAGCATATTGGTCCAGAACACATCGAAGCTGCCGAGGTTGATGTCGAGCTGTGCCATCGACCAGGCGGCGATGGCCTGCGCCGTCAGCCCGCTGGCGACGGCGAGCCGCGGATAGCGGGTCGAGAACGGGACGACGACAAGAAACGCCACCCAGTTCCCGGTGCCGCGCGCCGCCAGGAGCATGCCGATCGTGCTGTCGGGATAGTCGCGCAGGTCGTGCAACAGGCTCGGAAACAGGACGAGACTGGTAAAGCTCAGCATCCCCATGAAGAACGCGATGATGAGCCCGATCGAGAAGTTGCGGTCGAGCAGCAGCTTGGGGTCGAGAAACGGCTTCGACGCGGTCAGGCTGTGCGCGGCGAAGATCCAGAAGGCGATCGCGGCCAGCCCCGCATCGAGGCAGATCTCGGGCGATTCGAACCAGTCGAGGCGCTGGCCGCGGTCGAGCATCAGCTGAAGCCCGGTGATCGCCACCGACAGCGCGATAAAGCCGGTCCAATCGAACTGGACGCGGCTCTTCGTCTGGTATTCCGACAGCACGAACCAGATGCAGATCAGCGCGACGAGGCCGGGCGGCACGATCATGAAGAACGCGGCGCGCCAATTGTAGGCTTCGGCCATCATGCTGCCGATGATCGGGCCGAACACCGGCCCCATCACGCTGCCGGCGCCCCAGATCACCATGACCGCGGCGTGCAGCTGGCGCGGGAAGGTGGCGAGCACGATGCCCTGGCCCATCGGCATGATCGTCGCGCCGAAGAGGCCCTGGCCGACGCGATAGAGGATCAGCGCGTCGAGACTGTCGGCGACCCCGCACAAGAACGAGCACACCGTGAACCCGAGCACGCTGAAAAACATCGTG
>DATCQF010000144.1:0-3797 GCA_036569735.1 Allostellaceae bacterium
CCGAAATCCTGTGCGGCCACCTTCACCTGCTGGACAACATCGCCCGCGGTGGCCTGAAGTTCCTCTACTTTTGCCTTACCCTGATCGAGCTTTCCCTTCGTATCAGCAGCAAGGTCACTCAGGGCGTTCAACACCTGTCCCGCCGTATCGTTCACTATTTCCTTGCCCTCCTTCAGGGCATCCTGAGCACGATGTTCGTCCATCACTCTTTCTCCTTCTCTTGGGTCCATTTCGGCCCTTCTCCCCTTTCGGGTACTTTGCTTGACCCTCGCCGATCAGAGCCAAGCCCGATGAAGATGGCGGTCCTGACGCGCTGCTATGCGCATGGCGTAACTGGCACGCCTCCACGGACTTCTGGTCTAGTCGGCCGCCTCCTGCGCCCTGCTTCCGGTCTTGCTGGCGACGAGCCGGAGTGGAGCTGGCCGGCGAGCTGACTGACCTGACAACACCCGCTCATAGAGCGCGAGATAATCGCGAGCCATCCGCTCGGCGGTGAAGCGTTCTTCGAAACGCCGGCGGATTGCCTTGCGGTCGAGCCGCAGTGCCAGCGGCACGGCGGCCGCGGCGCTCTCGACGTCGTCGACGATAAAGCCTGTGACGCCGTCCTCGATGATCTCGGGGACGGAGCCCCGGCCAAAGGCGATGACCGGGGTGCCGTTCGCCATCGCTTCGATGAGCACCATGCCGAACGGTTCGGGCCAGGCGATCGGAAACAACAGCGCCAGCGCGTTCCCGAGAAATGGTCCCTTGTCGGCCTCGCCGATCTCGCCGATGAACTCGATCGACGGATCGCGCAACAGCGGCACGATCTTGCTGTCGTAATACTCCTGATCGACCGCGTCGACCTTGGCCGCGATCCGCAACGGCAGATGCGCGCGACGGGCAATTTCGATGGCCCGGTCCGGGGCCTTTTCCGGGCTGATGCGGCCGAGAAAGCCGAGATAGCCGCCGCTGCCGTTGCCGAGCCGATGGAGATCGCGCGGCAGGCCGTGCTGCACCGTGCGGCACCAATTGGCCCACGGCATCGGCGCCTGTTGCGCATCCGAGATCGATACCAGCGGCATCATCCTGTATTCGCGCATCATGACCGGAAGATCGGGCAGATCGAGCCGGCCGTGCAATGTCGTCAAGGTGTTTTCCCAGCGATCGGCGAACAGCGGAAAGTGCAGGTAGTCGGTGTGGAAATGGAGCATGTCGAACTCGTCCGCGCGGCGCCGCAGACGATCGAGCATGATCAGATGATAGACCAGCGGGTCCTTGCAGCGGTTGTCGAGCCGCAATGCGATCTCGCTGCCCGCTTCCAGCGTGGCCGCGGTGCGCGAGTCGCCGCTGGCGAACAGCGTGACCTCGTGCCCGAGCCTGACCAGCTCCTCGGTCAGGTACGAAACAACCCGCTCGGTGCCGCCATAAAGCCGAGGGGGACAACTTTCATGGAGCGGAGCGATCTGCGCGATTCTCATGATACGAGCCAAACCCTTTAAAAAAGTCGCGCCGGGGAGGTGGCGCACCAACGTGAACGGGCGGCGTCGCCAGTCGTCGCACGGCTGCGACGATGGGCCACCGCCAACCCGGCGGAACCCCCTGGCCGGGCCGGGATCGATCGCGGTAATTTCGTGGGCGAGGCTCGCGCCGGTCATCCCGAGATAATCGGCGAAGTTGAAATGGTGTTCTCGAACTCTCCCAACAAGCCCCGCCCATGCCCCCCTTCGGCATCGCCCGGGCATGCTTGACCAGTGATTGGACGGCTTTATCCTGTCTGCCGCGATCCGGATCCTGTCTGCCGCGATCCGGCCCGGAGACGCAAATGCAGTTTGGCGTGCAGTTTTTCCCCGATGTGATGCCGCAAGAGAAATCGGCGGAAAACTATTTCCGGGAGGCGCTCGATCTCGCCGAGGAAGCCGATCGGATCGGCTATACGCATATCCGCATCGTCGAGCATTACTTTCACTATTACGGCGGCTACAGCCCCAACCCGATCGTCTTTCTCGCGGCGGCGGCGCAGCGCACCCGGCGGGCGCGGCTGGTAACCGGCGCGGTGCTGCCGGCCTTCAACCACCCGCTGAAGCTGGCCGGCGAGATTGCTATGTTGGATGCGTTGAGCCACGGCCGGCTCGATGTCGGCTTTGCGCGGGCGTTTCTGCCGCACGAATTCCGCCGCTTTGGCCGCTCGCCCGACGAGTCGGTGGCGCGGTTTCGCGAAGGGGTGGAGCAGGTCGACCTCCTCTTGACCCGCGAGAACGTCACCCATCGCGGGCGGTTTCACGATATCCTGAACACCACCTCGCTGCCCCGCCCGACACAGCTAACGCGGCCGAAATTCTATGTCGCCGCGCTGACCACCCCGGACTCGTTCGAGTTCGCCGGGCGCATGGGCTATTCGGTGATGGCGATCGCCTTTGTCGCCGACAAGATGCGGCCTCTGCTCGCGGCCTATCGCGCGGCCTGGAGGGAAGCCGGCCATCCCGGCACGGGCGAGGTCATGCTCGCGTTTCACCTCTATTGCGAGCCCGACGGGGAGCGCGCCCGCGCCTTTGCCTCGCCGCTCCTCGACCGCTATCTCGAGTCGCTGGCCGACGCCGCCTCGGATTGGCTCGATGGCCGGACATCCAAGGATTATCCCGGCTACGACAAGGTGATCGCGGGATTGCGCGCCTCCAATGCGGTCGAGCAGATCGCCTCGGGGTCTGCCTGGATCGGCTCACCCGACGAGATCGCCCGGACCATCGCCCGCGTGCAGCACGAGTTCGGCGGGTTCGAGCATGCCTCGCTCCAGGTCAATTTCAACACGATGGCGTACGCCCCCGCGCTCGCCTCGATGCGCCTGTTTGCCCGCGAAGTCATGCCGCGCTTCGCCACCGTCGCAGATTGAGCGGCCCGCTCAACCGCTCCAGAACGGCTCAGTTGCAAGCAGGCCATCGAGATGCCTGCGCAGCCGAGGCTCGCGCCGGGCGAGGCGATCCTCGTGCCAGGCGAGCACGATTTTGCCGGCGTCGCCGATCGCGCTGGCGCCCCCCTTTGACCGCGTCAGCTCGGCGACGATGGTGTGGCCGACGCGCACATCGTTGGCATCGCCCAGATCGTCCTGCAGCCGCTTCAGCCGCCGTGTGAAGCGCCTGACCTTTTCCGCATCGTAGATCCCGGCGAGCATTTCGGTCGCATAACGCAGCTTCTTCAGCGCGATGCGCAACCGGTGCCGTTCCGCCGCGGACTGCGCCACGAAGCACTTGGCGCGCCGCTCTGCCACGAGCCGGCGGCGATCGAGGATGCGGGAAGCCAACGTGGCGATCGGCTGCTGCAGGTCCTGCGCCGCGGCGCCCTCGTGCCAGGCGCGGCTGTCGAACCAGCGTAGCTGGCGCAAGATCAGCCGGGCGTAGCGGGTCGAGCGAATGGCTTTTATCGCCTTGGCATAGGCGGCCTTGCGCCGACACTCCGCGGCCGCGGTCAGCGCCGCGATGCAGTCCGGTTGGGCTCCCGCATTCCGCGCCGGGGCAATCAGCGCGGTCTGGAACACATCGAGATTGCGCGCCGGTCCAAGCGCGTCGCCGAGCCAGCGCAGCTCCTGCGAGACCGAGCGCCGCTGGTCCGCCGGCAGCATCCGGCCGAACGCCGCGAGGATTGCGCGCAGCCGGCGCACCCCGACCCGCATCTGGTGGATGCCCTCGGGCATGCCGGCGAGGACCGCCGCCTCGTTGCGCGCTATCTGGTGGAGGCAGGCAATGCCGATGCAGCGCAGCGCATTGTCGCCGCTGAGACCCGCATCGAGATCGAGCGCCGTGGCGTGAGCCGCCGCAATCGGC
>DATCQF010000145.1:0-3190 GCA_036569735.1 Allostellaceae bacterium
AGCCTCAGCGCCTCGCTCTTCGATTCACCCGTCGGGTCCGCCATGGTCGTCCCTTTAGATCTACGATAAGACGCTGACTCTTATACTATATTCGTGGGCAATGTGCTTCAAATCGCTGTCTCATCCGGGGAATGCGGGCTATCTACTGCCACCACTCCCCTCGCGCGGCAATAGATGAACATATCATAAACCGTGCTCGCCATCCAGCATGCGCTTAGGCTGCCCCGCTCCACTGCCTGGTGTTTCCTGCATAATACCGGTGAGCCTCACCCCATCGGGACGACGAGCCCCTGGGCGCGGGCGCGGATGTCGTCGGGCCAGCGGGCCGGGCGGCGCGCGTCGAGGTCGAGGTTGACGCCGTATTGGCCGAGGCTCGCCACCAGGGCGCCGTTGCGCGGGTCGGACATGCGGTGGACCATGCGCAAGGACGAATTGCCGAGATGGGCGATCGCGCTCTCAACCAGATAGGGCTCGTCGAGCGCGAGCGCGCCGGACAACCGCAAGCCCAGCTCGAAGGTCGAAAAGCCGCGGCGGTTGCTGTCGAGGAACGCCGCGTCCATGCCGATCGCGGCTGCCGCCTGCAGACAGGAATCGGTCAGGCGGTGGACGATCGCGGCGAGCCCAAAGCGGCCCTCGGTGTCGAGATCGCCGGGCTTCACCCGGCCGCGCGCGGTCGGGATGAACCCGGCATTGCTCGCCGGCTCGGGGCGCTCCTCGGCCGCCGGGCCCTCCCACACGGCGAGCCGTGCGGCGATCGCGCCCAGCTGCGCGGGCGACAGCGCGCCCTCGGGCAATTCCCAGCTCTCGGCGATCCAGGTCACGGTTTCGCCGTTCGCCGAATCGACAAAGCGGTGCCCGAGCCGCAGCCCCTCACCGACCGCGCCAGGGACCGCAAGCGCGGCGCTATCGATGTGAAAGCTGCTGGCGGCGCGCAGCTCGCGGGCGAACCGGACGTCGAGGTGGCGGGCAAACCCGCCACTGCGCAATTTGTCGCCGAGCCCGAGGATGTCGGCGAGGTTGCGTTCGGCTTCGTCGAGCCGGTCGAAATAATAGGCGATCGTGAAGTGCTCGGTGACGTCGCATTCCCAGGGTGGCACGGTACCGCGGTAGGTCTCGCTCCAGTTCGTCATGAATCGATCCGTTCTCGTCTCAGGCCGCGCCGCGCTCGCGTCGCTCGGGAAAGAGGCCGAGGAGACCCTCGCGCGAGGCCGGGCACACGCCGCGCTCGGTGACGAGCGCCGTGACCAGCCGTGCCGGGGTGACATCGAAGGCGAAATTCGCCGCCGGGCTGTCCGCCGGGGTGAGCCGCACCTCGACCCGCCTTGCTTTCTCGGTCCCTTCGGCCTCGGTCCAGCCCGCGATATGGGTCACCTCGCGCGCGCTCCGCCGCTCGATCGGGATCTGGGCGCCGTCGTCGATTTCCCAGTCGATCGTCGGCGACGGCAGCGCGACATAGAACGCCACGCCATTGTCGTGCGCCGCCAAGGCCTTCAAATAGGTGCCGATCTTGTTGGCGACATCGCCGGTGCACGTGGTGCGGTCGGTGCCGACGATGCACAGATCGACCTCGCCGCGCTGCATCAGATGGCCGCCGGCATTGTCGGCGATCACCGTATGCGGCACGCCGTGCTGGCCCAGTTCCCAGGCGGTGAGGCTCGCCCCCTGGTTGCGCGGGCGGGTCTCGTCGACCCAGACATGGATGGGGATGCCCTGGTCATGGGCGCGGTAGATCGGCGCCAGCGCGGTACCCCAATCGACGGTGGCGAGCCAGCCGGCATTGCAATGCGTCAGGATGTCGACGCGGTCTGAGGTGCCCTTGGCGTGCCTGCCCTTGGCGCGCCCGCCCTTGGTACGAAACGCCGCCTCGATCAGCGGGAGGCCATTGTCGCCGATCGCGCGGTTGATCGCGACATCCTCCTCGGCGATGGCGCCGGCCCGGCGATGGCGCGGCCCATCTCACCGAGCGCCCAGGCGAGATTGACCGCGGTCGGCCGGGTCGCGGCGAGGGTCGCGGCGGCGCGCTCGATGCCGTCGTCCGAGGGGTCCTCGGCAATCGCCAGCGCCATGCCGTAGGCCGCCGTGGCGCCGATCAGCGGTGCGCCGCGCACCTGCATGTCGCGGATTGCCCGCGCCGCATCGTCAAGGCTCGCGAGGCGGGCGACGACCAGCTCGTGCGGCAGCCGGGTCTGGTCGATGATCTCCACCGAACGCTCATCGGCGGCGAGCCAGATCGTGCGCATCGGCCGGCCGGCGACGTTCACCGCCCGGACCTTAATGATGGTAAGCCGTCATTCCCGCGAAAGCGGGAATCCAGGGATACAAAGGCGAAGTCGGTTGCCCTGGACCCCCGCCTGCGCGGGGGTGACGGGTAAGGGACTGAGGATGGCACTGTCATCACCGGTTCAGCACCCGCCCCGCGACGGCGTCGAGCCGGGCGAGGACGGCGGGATCGCGATGGTCGGGCGCGGTGATCAGCGCGTGTTCGAGGGCGTGCTGACAACCCTGGCGGCATGGCTCCCGATGGCCGGCCAGCAGCGGCACGACCTCGCGGACGAGGGCGCGCGCATGCGCCGCATTGGCGTGCAGCACCGACAGGATCATGTCGACCGAAACCGCTTCGTGGCCGGGATGCCAGCAATCATAATCGGTCACCATCGCGACCGTCGCGTAGCATATCTCGGCCTCGCGGGCGAGCTTGGCTTCGGGCATGTTGGTCATCCCGATCACATCGGCCCCCCAGCCGCGGTAGAGCTCGCTTTCGGCCAGGGTCGAGAATTGCGGCCCCTCCATGACGAGATAGGTGCCGCCGCGCTTGACGCTGAGCCCGGCGCGCGTCGCCGCCGCGGCGACGCAATCGCCGATCCGCCCGCAAACCGGGTGCGCCATCGAGACATGAGCGACGCAGCCGGGGCCGAAGAAGCTCTTCTCCCGGGCGAACGTGCGGTCGATGAACTGGTCGATGACGACGAAATCGCCGGGCGTGAGATCCTCGCGCAGGCTGCCGACCGCCGACAATGAAACGATGTCGGTGACCCCGCAGCGCTTCAGCGCGTCGATATTGGCGCGAAAGTTGATCGCCGACGGCGGCAATTCATGGCCGCGCCCGTGCCGCGGAAGAAACACGACCTGTTGCCCGTCGAGGGTCCCGAAGCAGAACTCGTCCGAGGTCGCGCCAAAGGGGCTCTCGACC
>DATCQF010000146.1:0-5406 GCA_036569735.1 Allostellaceae bacterium
AGCCGGGCGTTCTCTATGGCGATGACCGCCTGCGCCGCGAAGTTGGCGACCACCGCGACTTGCTTTTCCGAGAATCCCCGAACCACCGGGCGGTAAAGCATCAGCGCGCCGAGCAGAGCGTCCTCTTTGCGCAATGCCACAAACAGGACGGTTCGCGGGCCACCCAGTTCGAGATAGGCACGGCGCAGCGGGCTGACCTCCGCACGCCCTCTCTGCGAGTTCGCCGGATCAAGCACCTGCGCTACGGGATCGCCGGCGATCAATCGCGCAAACGGGCCGTCGCCCAACGGTTGAAATGGCGCTGCGATGGCCTCGGCAAAAGCGCGAGGGACATTTTTCAAGGCGGCGGCGCGCGCATGCTTGCCGTCATAACTCCAGAACACGCCGAATTCGGCATCGCAAAGCCGCGTTGCCTTCGAGAGGATGTCGTCGAACACTGGCGTGAGGTCGCCGGGCGACGAATTGATGACCTGCAATACCTCGGTTGTCGCGGTCTGCTGCTCCAAGGCCTCGCGCGTCTCGGTCAGGAGCCGCGCGTTCTCCATCGCGATCACCGCCTGCGCCGCGAAGTTCTGTAATAGCGCGACCTGCTTGTCGGTGAACGGCCGCACTTCCTGGCGGTACACTTGGATTGCGCCGAGAAGTCGGTCGTCCTTGCTCAGCGCCACCGAGAGCGCGGAACGGCCGCCCCCTAGATCGACAAAGACGCGCCGGGTGGAGTTGGTCTCGTACACCCCCGTCTCGGCCGCCATGTCCTCGATGTGGACCAGCTGCTCCCCGGCCGCGTGGCGATAAAGCGTGCCCCCGCCGGTTGGTGCTCGCGGCTTGTCCTTGATGGCGTCGATGAAGGCCTGCGGTCCGTGGATGGCGCCGGGGAAGAAGTGCGTCCCGTCAAACGTCCAAAGTACCCCGAACACCGTTTCGCACAGGTAGTTGGCCTTTTCCAGGATCGCGTCGAACACCGGCGTGAGATCGCCCGGTGACGCGTTGATGACGCTCAGCACCTCAGCGGTCGCGGTCTGCTGCTCAAGGGCCTCGCGCGTCTCGGTCATCAGCCGCGCGTTTTCCATCGCGATCACCGCCTGCGCCGCGAAGTTCTGCAACAGCGCGATCTGTCTGTCGGTGAACGGGCGGACCTCCCGCCTTGCAATCGCGAATGCCCCGAGCAGTGTCTCGTCCCTGAGCAGGGCGACGAATATCATGGAGCGAAAACCGCCGATCTCGACCGCCGCGCGCGGAACGGGATCGCCTGCCCGATAGCCCTCGTCTTCCGCAAGATCGAGTACTTCGACGATGCGTTCACCCCGCATGATGCGGGCGAATGGGGTGGTCGGACCCGGGGTGGCTCCGCGCCGCAGGAACGCGGCATATTCCGGCGTCACACCGAACGTAGCGGCAGAGCGCACGCTGCCGTCTTCAATTGTCCACAGCACTCCCTGCGAACCTTCGCAAAGACGGGTAGCCTTCTCCAGCATCGCCTCGAATACCGGCTTGAGATCGCCGGGTGACGCGTTGATGACTCCCAACACTTCCGCGGTCGCGGTCTGCTGTTCCAAGGCTTCGCGCGTTTCCGCGATCAGCCGCGCATTCTCGATCGCGATCACCGCCTGGTCGGCGAAGGTGCGGACCAGGTCGATCTGGCGCTCGGTGAACGGCTCGACCCGCTCATGGGCAAGGTTGAGCGTGCCGATCACCGCCCCGCTGCGCAATAGCGGCACACCGAGCGTCGTGCGGATATTGCCGATCGTCGTGACCTCGGGCATGTCGTACTCGGGGTCGGCCGTGACAGAGGGGATGTGCACGACCTTGCCTTCGAGCGCCACGCGCCCGGTCGTCGTGCCGCGCCCCGGTGTAAACGTCCGTTGCCGCACGAAGGCATCCCACTCGGGCGCCGCCGAATGGGTGGCGGCGTAGCGGAAGACATCGCCCTCGCGGATGGTCAGGGCCGAACTGTGGCTGTTGCAGAGCCGCGCGGCGGTGGCGACGAGCGTGTCGAGAACCGGCTGCAGGTCGAAGGTCGAGCGGCTGATGACCTCGAGCACGTCGCTGGTCGCGGTCTGGTATTCGAGCGACTCGGTCAGATCGTCGGTGCGGGTGCGCAATTCGTCGAGGAGGCGCGCGTTCTCCATCGCGATGACCGCCTGCGCCGCGAAATTCTGCAGGAGGGCGATCTCTTTATCGCCGAAGGGTTGGACCTCGAGGCGGTATATTCCGATGACGCCATGCAGTTTGGCGTCGGTACGCAGCGCAACGACAGCACAACTCCGCGCACCAAAGCGGGCCAACAGCTGCATGGCAGACGCATTGCGGGTCCTCGGGTCTTCGGTCAAATCGGTCACGCGGACGACATTTTCGCCACCGACAATCAGCTCGCCGATCGAGCCCGGCGGCGGAACAACTGGCCGCGCCGCCGCAATCATTTCGGCGGGCGCCCCCCGATGGGCGGATGGGTGAAATCGCTCGCCGTCATAGGTCGAGAGATAGGCGAAGGTGGCTCCACATAGCTGCGTGGCCTTTTCCAACATCGCATCGAACACCGGCTGGAGGTCGCCGGGCGACGAATTGATGACCTGCAGCACCTCGGCCGTCGCGGTCTGCTGATCGAGCGCCTCGCGGGTCTCGCCGAGCAGGCGCGCGTTCTCCATCGCGATGACCGCCTGCGCCGCGAAATTCTGCAGGAGCGCGATCTCCTTGTCGGAGAACGGGCGGACCTCGCTGCGATAGACGTTGAGGTAGCCGAGCAGGGTCCGGTCCCGGCGCAGGGCCACGGCAAGGACGGAGCGGCAGGCGCCGGTGTCCACCAGGTCTCGCCAGGCGGGGTCGCTGCGATATGCCGGGATCGCCGCGGCATCGGTGATGTGGATGACGTCCTCGCCCTGGAGAAACCTGCCGATCGGATGGTTCGCGCCGAGTTGCAGCATGCCGTGATGGCGATGGATCGCGACAAGGCTCGGCTCGCCGCGGACTGCCGCGAGGGGAAAGCGCTCGCCGTCATAGGTCCGAAAATGGCCGTAGGTGGCGCCGCACAAGCGGATCGCCTTTTCCAGCATGGTGTCGAACACCGGCTGGAGGTCGCCGGGCGAGGCATTGATGACCTGCAAGACCTCGGCGGTCGCGGTCTCGCGCGCCAGCGCCTCATCGCGTTCGGCGGTGCGCTTCTCCAGTTCCGCCTCAAGCTCGGCGACGGTCCGCTTCACTTTGAGACGTGGTTTACCCGTCGCCGCCATTTGGGCGCCTGCGCGTCGTGGTTTTGCGTTTCATACGCGAAATCAAACACACCCGATAGACCACCTGTCGTGTTTCAGGAATGGGCCGCGCCGCTTCCCAAGCCGCCGAGCAATAACTCCGGCCTATCGAGATAAGAGCCACCAGCGGATTGCCGGTGCTGGCCTGGTGTTCTACCCTGCCTTATGAGCTGGGTTCGAGCCTGCGCCGCAATTGCGGTGTGTATTTCCCTACCGCTGTTGATGTCGGCGTGCTCAAGTGAAGTTGCCACCCCGCCGATATTGACGGCGCCCCCGCTAACGCAGCCGGCGCCTCCGCCGCGTTTGGAGCCGTCGACGCCCGGGCGGGTTCACGCCGAGATCGTAAGGTGGTTTTCGGCGGCCGGATACCGGGCGTTTCAAGTCGAGGCCCTGGCGGACCATGCCAGGATCGAGAGCGGCTTCCGGCCGTGTGCTGCTGGCGCGGCGGGTCTTCGCTACACCTTCCAATGGGGCGGAACACGGCTACAGCGCCTTCATGAGTTTGCCGGGGCGCGCCGCTGCCCACCGCTCGATACGCAATTGGCTTTCGCTCACCGGGAACTTCGCAACGACCCGAAATATTCGTGCTTCTGGCAGGCGACGACGAAACCTGCCGCACTGGCCGCATTGCGCCGCGGGTTTGGCCGCGGAAGCTGTTGATGTTTGCTGGTGTGCCCGCCAGAACCCGCGGCGTCAGGCGCCACCGGAACCCGCGGCGGTTCGGCGTGTTCTCCAACCAGCGTTAGCGCGTTTCGGCCGCTCCCTGCGTGGGAGAGCCGCAGCGCTCCCTGGAATTTAGGGCATTTCTCGCCTTGGAGCCGGTGATGGTGTGGCGCGGCTCGACAATTGACCCGACATCGGATGTCGCCGCGGATGCGGTACTCGACGCTTTCGAGGCGGCGCGCGAAGCCGGACGGTCCTCGGTCGAGTGCTATCGCTCCGGGGTCGCGGCGTGGCGGCGCATCCATTCCGACCAATCCGCCGAATACGCAGCCCGGCAGGCGGTAGCCGTGATCCTCGCCGCCAAGGTCAGCCTGCGCGTCGAAGAGTGATTGCCTCCGGAAAGATCCCAGCGAGGCCCAGGGAGATTGACACCAGCGCAAGGCTCCCGTTCCATCACCGGGATGGCCGACGCTCCCCGCACTACCGGCGCCAAGCGCGTTGAGATCGCCGCTCGCGAGGCGCGCCTCTCGCACGCGCTGCGCGACAATCTGCGGCGCCGCAAGGAACAGACCCGCGCCCGGGAGACGCGCGCTGCCGACCCTCCGGTGGATAAGACGGCCGACGACGAGCCGCCGGCTTGAGTGGCCCGGCTTGAGCGGCACGGAACTCTCCCGTAAAAGCAACCCGTACGGCCGGGCCTCGCTCCGGCCGGTGCCCGATGCGGCCGGTCATCGCCGCCCGGAGCCGAGAAAATGGACAGGATCCTGATCCGCGGAGGCGTGCCGCTATCCGGCACGATCAACATCGGCGGCGCCAAAAACGCCGCGCTGCCGCTGATGGCGGCGAGCCTGTTGACCGCGGACCCGCTGGTCCTCGCCAATCTGCCCGATCTTGCCGACATTGCGACAATGGCCAACCTCCTGGTGCAGCACGGGGTTGCGATCGGCATCGGCTCCCCCAAATCCGTCCCCAATGGCGCCCCCGGTGGCGATGGCCCCGGCGTCGGCGATTCGGCGGAATGGCCGGGACGGGTGCGCGAATTGTCGGCGCGCCACATCACCTCGACGACCGCGCCCTACGATCTTGTCCGCAAGATGCGGGCCTCGTTCCTTGTCCTGGGACCCCTCGTCGCGCGCTGCGGGCGGGGCCGCGTGTCGCTGCCGGGCGGCTGCGACATCGGCACGCGCCCCGTCGATCTGCACATCAAGGGGCTGCAGCGCCTCGGTGCCGAAGTTGAGCTGCGCGAGGGTTATATCGAGGCCCGCGCGCCAAAAGGGCTGCGCGGCGCCGAGATCGTGTTTCCCAGCGTCTCGGTCGGCGCCACCGAGAACGTGCTGATGGCCGCCACCCTTGCCAAGGGCGAGAGCGTCTTGATCAACGCCGCGCGCGAGCCCGAGATCACCGACCTCGCCCACTGCCTCGTCGCGATGGGGGCCGAAATCGACGGGATCGGCAGCGACCGCCTGCAGGTCCGCGGCGTCGCCGGCCTCCATGGCGC
>DATCQF010000147.1:0-1697 GCA_036569735.1 Allostellaceae bacterium
GCGCCCCTTGGCACACCAGAACGGCCAGGTGTCGCTGCTCGCCGCCGCCGCCGCGGGGGCGCGCCTGCGCGGGCTCGACGCCGCCGGAGTGAGCCGCGCGATGCGCATCGCCACGACCCTCCTCCTGACGCCGAGCTATACCAACGCGGTCGCCGGCGCGACGACCCTCAATGTCGCCGGCGGGATGAGCGGGTTTGCCGCCGCGCTCGCGCCCGAGCTGGCGGCGGCCGGGTTCGAGGCCCAGCCCGACGCGATCGAGGAGGCGCTGGGGCAGCTGGTCGGCGGCGGCTTCACCCCCGAGCATGCCCTCGACGACCTCGGCACGCGCTGGGAGATCACCCGCAACTATTTCCGTCTCTACGCGTGCTGCAACCCGATCCACCCGGCGCTCGATTGCCTTGCTGCGGCGCTCGCCGAATTGCGCCCGACGCCAGACCAGGTCGCGCGCATCGACGTCCAGACCTATCGCTTCGCCTCGGTCATGCGCAACCCCGACCCGCCCAATTACTTCGCCTCGAAATACTCGCTGCCGCACGCCGCTGCGGCGATGGTGGTGCGGGGGCATGCCGGGTTCGCCGCGTTCGACGACACCGCGCACGAGGACCCGGTCATCGCGGCATTGCGCCACCGCGTGCACATCAGCGAAGACCCCGAGATGACCGCTGTCGTGCCGCGGCTGCGCCCGGCGCGGGTCACCGTGACGTTGAGCGACGGGCGCCAGGCCACCCATGCCCGCCAGAGCCACCGCGGCGATTTCCAGGAACCCTTCGCCGAATCCGAAATCCGCGGCAAGTTCCGCGAACTGGCCGCGACCGTGCTGAGCCCCGCGGGCGTCGCCGCTGTCGAAGCCGCGGTCGAGCGCTGCGAGGATTGGACCAGCGTCGGCGAATTACCCCAATTGCTGCGCCGCTCCGGCCGGGATTGAGCAGGCTTTCATCATAGGACAGCCGGATTTATCCCTGAACCGCCCGCCCTCGCGGGAACGGCTCAGGCCTGCTTCGCTTCGATGATCGAGCGGCGGATCGCGCGGGTGTCGGCGAAATATTGATGCAAGGTGTCGCCTTCGCCGCGGCGGATCGCGCGCTGCAGCGCGGTCAGATCCTCACTGAAGCGCTGCAGCAATTCCAGCACCGCCTCGCGGTTGGCGAGGAAGATGTCGCGCCACATCACCGGGTCCGAGGCGGCGATGCGGGTGAAGTCGCGAAACCCGCCGGCGGAAAACGCGACGACCTCGGATTGGAGGTCATGCCCGAGATCGGTCGCGGTACCAACGATCGTATAGGCGATCAGATGCGGCAGGTGCGAGGTCACCGCCAGCACCTTGTCGTGATGTTCGGCCGCCATCGTCACGACCCGCATGCCGGCGCCTTCCCACATCGCGGTGACCTTGGCCACCGCCTCGGGCGCGGTGCCGGGCGGCGGGGTCAGGATGCACCAGCGGTCGCGGAACAATTCGGCGAACCCGGAATCGGGCCCGGAATGCTCGGTCCCGGCGACTGGATGACCCGGGACGAAATGGACGCGGGCCGGCAACTCGGGTTGCAGGTCGCGGATCACCACGCCCTTGACCGAGCCGACATCGGTGACGATGGCTCCGTCGCGCAGCGCCGGGGCGATCCGCCGGCCGATCTCGGCATAGGCCGACAGCGGCGTCGCGATGACCACGAGGTCGGCGTCCGCGACGGCGGCGGCCGGGT
>DATCQF010000148.1:0-4385 GCA_036569735.1 Allostellaceae bacterium
GGCTGTAGTCGAGGATCTGGTCGGCCCGCCGGTGGCCTTCCTTGCGGGTGTCGCCGACCCCGATCAGCGCCATGTAGGCGAGGCGGTTGGGCGCCGGCTCGCGGCCGGTCTCGCGCTCCTTCTTGCGATAGGCGTCGAAGATCGCCGGCGTCCTGGCCCAGCCGGTGTTGAGGACGCCGATCGTGATGCCGCGCGCCGCCGCCTCCACCGCGCTGCCCGGGCTCCCGACCGGCATCCACACCGGCGGGTGGGGCTCCTGCCAGGGGCGCGGCCAGACATTGACCGAGCGGTACTGGAAATGCGTGCCCTCCCAGTTGAACGGGCCGTCATGGCTGGTCATCGCCTTCAAGATGAGGTCGTGGGCCTCCCAGAAGCGGTCCGTGAGGTCGGCCGGGTTGGTGTTGGCCGGCGAAATCTCGAACGGCACGCCCTTGACGAACCCCATGTCGAGCCGGCCGCGCGAGATGACGTCGATCATCGAATATTCCTCGGCGACGCGCACGGGATCGTTGCGGTTGCCGATCGGCATGCCGAGCGCGAGGAGCCGCACCGACTTGGTCTCACGCGCCAGGATCGCCATCGGGATCGTGCACACCGAGTCCGCGCAGGTCGCCGTGGCGTGGTGCTCGTTGGTCATGATGTTGATGCCGAGCCCGTCGCACAGCGCCCATTCGTCGAGATAGCGGTGATAGAGGTCGGCGCCGATTTTCGGGTCGAACAGCCGGTTCGGAACGACGACCCGGTAGGAGTCGCCGAGATGCTCCCACGCCGGGTGATAGGCCATCTCGCTGAAATGCCAGACGTTCATCATGGCCGGTTCTCCTGCGCAAAGATTTCGATCGCGGCGGCGACCTTGTCGGGCTGTTCGATCTGCGGGTAATGCGCGGCTTGCGCGATGCGCTCGAAGCGGGCGTCGGGGAGCGCGGCAGCGAGACGCTCGCCGTAGGCCGGGGTGACGATACCGTCCTCCTCGCCCCACAGCACCAGGGCCGGGCGGGTGATCCGGTGCAGCCAGTGGACCAGCGCGGGATCGTGCATGTAGGGGCGCCAGCCGTAGAGCGCGGTCGCCTCGCGGTCGCGCGTGATGGCCAGGAGATCGGCATCGTCGAGCTTGGCATAATCGGGAACCACCCGGACCGGATCGACAAAGCTGCGGCCCAGGACCTCGTCGGCCGGGAGGGCATAGATATCGGCGATGTCGCGCTCCTCGCGGCTGCCCAGCTTGACGCCGAGCGAGTCGATCAGCACCACGCGGCCGAGCCGCGCCTCCGAGCGCACCGCGAGTTCGAGCGCGATCCAGCCGCCAAACGAGGAACCGACAAGAAGCGCGTCATCGAGCGCAAGGCGCTCGATCAGGTCGAGATAGAGGTAGGCGATGTCGTGCACAGTGTGGAACCATGGGGGGCGCGGGGTCGTGCCGAACCCCGGGTGGCGCGGCGCGATGACCCGGAAGCGGTGCGTCAGGCGATCGAGAAACGGCTGGTTCTGCGCGACATAATCGCCGCCATGCAGGAAGAGCAGCGGCGGCCCGGTGCCGGCGATCTCCGTTTCGACCGCGATCCCGCCCAAATCGATGCGTTCCATCCCTCGCTCCTCAAAGCCCCTCTCCCCCACCGCGAGAGGCGGCTTTACCGTGCAGCGCCTTCTCAGTGTACCAACCGACTGGCGGCTGCCTAGAATACGGCCGCGAGCTTACGGAGAGATCACGCGATGGGCCAGTTCGGAATCGGGCAGCCGGTGCGGCGTTTTGAGGACCGGCGCTTCCTGCGCGGCGAGGGCCGCTTCCAGAACGACGTCAGCCTTCAAGGCGAGGCCCACGGCGTGGTGCTGCGCTCGCCGCACGCCCATGCCCGCATCCGCGCGCTCGACACGAGGGGCGCGCTGGCCGCGCCCGGGGTGCTCGCGATCTTTACCGGCGACGACCTCGCCGCCGCCGGGCTCGGCACGATGGGGGTGCCGTTCCAGAGGAAGCGGCCCGACGGGTCGCCGATGTTCGCCCGCGCCCATCTCGGGCTCGCGCAGGGCACGGTGCGCTTTGTCGGGGAACCGGTCGCGTTTGTCGTCGCCGAGACCGTGGCCGAGGCGCGCGACGCCGCCGAGCTGGTCGCCGTCGATTACGAAATCCTGCCATCGGTCACCGACACCGCCGACGCGGTCGAGGCAAAAATCGCGGTGTGGGAGGAATGCCCGGACAACATCTCAAACCTGTTCGAGGCCGGCAACAAGGCGGCGACCGACGCGGCGTTCGCCCAGGCCGCGCATATCATCCGGCGGCGCTATGTGATCAGCCGGGTCTACGCGCACTACATGGAGCCGCGGGGCGCGATCGGCGCATGGGACCCGGGCGAGGACCGCTTCACCCTCTACGCCGACGTGCAATACCCGCACCGGGTGCGCCAGGCACTCGCGACGCGCATCTTCAAGATCCCGGAGAGCCGCATCCGGGTCATCGCCGGCGACGTCGGCGGCGGGTTCGGCACCAAGGGCTGGCAATACCCCGAGCACCGCCTGGTGCTCTTGGCGGCGAAGCAATTGCGCCGGCCGGTCAAGTGGAGCTGCGAGAGGAGCGAAGCCATCCTCGCCGACGAGCACGCCCGCGACAATATTACGGACGCCATGCTGGCGGTCGACAACGACGGGCGGTTTCTCGCGCTCCGGGTCCGCACCTTCGCCAATGTCGGGGCGTATATCTCCTCGGAGCGCAACCTCCTCGCGACATTCGGCAATGTCGGTACCCTGACCGGCGTCTATGACATAGGGGCGGCGCATGTCGAGGTCCATGCGGTGATGGCCAACACCAACGGCACCGCGCCCTATCGCGGCGCCGGACGGCCCGAGGCGACCTATGTCATCGAGCGCCTGATCGACGACGCGGCGCGCGCGCTGCACGACGACCCCATAGAGCTGCGCCAGCGCAACATGATCCCGAAGGAGAAGCTGCCGTACAGAACCGCGCTCGGGCTCAACTATGATTGCGGAGATTTCCCCGCCAACCAGGAGAAGGCGCTGGCGCTGGCCGACTGGGACGGCTTTCCGGCGCGGCGCGCGGCATCACGGCGGCGCGGCAAATTGCGCGGCATCGGCCTCGCCAACCCGATCGAGAAGGCCGCGGGGCCGGGCCAGGAATTCGCCGAAATCCGCTTTCACCCGAGCGGCAACGTCACGCTCCTCATGGGCAGCAAGAACCAGGGTCAGGGCCACGAGACGACGTTCAAGCAGGTGCTCGCCGAAAAGCTCGGGCTCGACCCCAATGACGTGCAGTACATCGACGGCGACACCGACCGGGTGGCCTTCGGCATCGGCACCAACGGCTCGCGCTCGACGGTGATCGGCGGCTCGGCGTTGTGGATGGCCGCCGACAAGATCATCGCCAAGGCGAAAAAGCTCGCCGCCCATCTGATGGAAGCGGCCGAAGCCGACATCGAGTTCGCGGTCGGCGATAGCGGAGGCAATTTCACCGTCGCCGGCACCGACCGGCGCCTCGCGCTGACTGAGGTGGCGAAGGCGGCGTTCCGCGCGAACAACCTGCCGCCGGGGCTCGAGGGCGGGCTCTACGAAACGGGAACATTCGCGCCGACCGACTTCACCTACCCGAACGGCAGCCACGTCTGCGAAGTCGAGATCGACGCCGAGACCGGCGAACTCGACATCCTCAACTATGTCGTCGTCGACGATGTCGGCACCGTGGTCAATCCCGTCGGGCTCAAGGGCCAGATCCACGGCGGGGTCATGCAGGGCTTGGGACAGGCAGTCATGGAGCAGGTCGTCTACGACCGCCAATCGGGCCAGATGCTGACCGGCAGCTTCATGGACTACGCGATGCCGCGCGCCGACGCGCTAGGGGCGATCTCGGTGACCTCGAACCCGGTGCCGACCAGCCGCAACCCGCTCGGCGCCAAGGGCGCCGGCGAAGCCGGCACGGTCGGCGCCCTCCCGGCGATCGTCAACGCGGTGATGGACGCCCTCTCCCCGATCGGCGTCAAGAACATCGACATGCCCACCACCAGCGCCCGCATCTGGGCCGCGATGCAGGACCTTTGAGCGAGCGTAGTGCGGATGAGCGCGGCGCAACCCGTCACCGCGGCTCGATCGGTTTCGTTTTCCAATCCATTAGGTTAAATTCAGAAAACTGTCACTGTAATGCGATCGCGAAGGCGAAGCCGAAGGACGCCAGCGACAAGGGAGCAGGGTAAATGCCTGAGGTAAAGATTACATTCTCGTCAGGGGCGTTCCCGCTCGCCCAGCAACAACTTAACGAGGAGATAGACAGGTTAAAGGCGGAGGGGAAACGAATTTTCGAGATTGGCTACCCGCAGCACGCCGGTATAGTAATTGCTCACCCTGCTGACTTTGGGATGGGCGGATTTTGGGTTGGGCGTGAGGGA
>DATCQF010000149.1:0-3002 GCA_036569735.1 Allostellaceae bacterium
AGGGCCGAACCCGGAATCCAGAAATTCCGGGCTTTGGGATATGGATTCCGGGTTCGCGGCTATGCCGCGCCCCGGAATGACAATCTTGTGGATGGGGCGGGTCAATGCGGGGGAGATAAGTGAACCTTCCCCATCTCCCCCTCCTCGTCATTTCCGACCGCAGCCAGGCGACGCGGCCGCTCGTCGAGATCGCCGAGGCGGCGTTCCGGGCGGGGTGCCGCTGGTTCAGCCTGCGCGAGAAGGATTTGCCCGCGCCGGAGCGCCTCGACTTGTTGCGCGCCTTGGTGGCGCTCGGTCACCGCTTTGGCGCGACAATCACCGCGCACGAGGACATCGACGCGGTCGTCGCGACCGGGGCCGGCGGCGTGCACCTGCCGGGCGGCGGCGATCCCGCATCCGCGCGCCGGCGCCTGCCGGTGGGGCTTATCGGGGTGTCGGCGCATTCCGCCGAAGAAGCCGCCGCGCAACTCAAGGCCGGCGCCGATTACGTGACGCTCTCCCCGATCTTCCCGACCGCCAGCAAGCCCGGCTACGGCCCGGCGGTCGGCCTCGACGCGCTCGCCGCCGCCGCTCGCCTGTCGACGGGGCCGGTTGTCGCCTTGGGCGGCATCGGCGCGGACAACATCGCCGCCTGTTTCGCCGCCGGGGCGCGCGGCATCGCCGTCATGGGCGAGATCATGCGCGCCTCCCACCCCGAAGCCACCGTGCGCCGTCTGTTGGACGCCATCGAAAAAAAATAACAACGCTTCACCGCAAAGGTCGCCGAGGATCCGCAAAGGACGCGAAGGCGACATGCTTGGCGCGAAGCGCCAGTCAATTCGTACCCGTCAGTGGCGTGACCGATTTGATGGGCGCTGCGCGCCCGGAAATCCTTCCTCCGCGACCTTTGCGAATCCTCTGCGTCCTTTGCGGGAAAGCGTTCCTTTCTTCTCCGTGTCCTCGGTGCCTCCGTGGTGTATGAAAACCCCAAAGAACGAGGGGACGTGAAGATGGCGGATGCGGATTTTGTGGTGGTGGGAGCCGGTTCGGCCGGGTGCGTCGTCGCCGCCCGCCTCTCCGAGGACGGCGCGCGCGTCGTCCTCTTGGAAGCGGGGCCGCCCGACCGCGACCCGATGATCCACATCCCGGCCGGGGTGTTGCGCGTCCTCAACAACGCCAGGATCAACTGGAACTACCTGAGCGAGGGGGAGCCCGGCACCGCCGGGCGCGCGCTGCAATGGCCGCGCGGCAAGACGCTCGGCGGCACCAGCTCGATCAACGGCATGCTGTACGTGCGCGGCAACCCGGCCGATTACGACGGCTGGGCGCAGATGGGGTGCCGCGGCTGGAGCTACGACGAGGTATTGCCGTTTTTCAGGAAGTCGGAGACCTATCGCGGCGGTGGCGACCCGGAATACCGCAGCCAGGGCGGCCCCCTGATCGTCGAGGATTACCGCACGATCTTGCCCTTGACCCACGCGTTCGTCGCGGCGGCGCAAGAGGCGGGCTTTCCCCGCACCCCGGACTACAACGGCAAGACCCAGGAGGGCGTCGCCTATTCGCAGATGACCCGGCGCGGGCGGCTGCGCGGTTCGACCGCGCGCACGTTTTTGGCGCAGGCAAAGGGCCGCGCGAACCTGCGCATCGTCACCGACGCGATCGCCACCAAACTGCTGTTCGACGGCAAGCGCTGCACCGGCGTCGCGTTTCGCCAGAACGGGGTCGACCGCCAGGAATTGGCCGCCCGCGAGGTCATCGTCTGCGGCGGCGCGGTCAACTCGCCGCATCTCCTGCAGATTTCCGGCATCGGCCCGGCCAGCCACCTGGCGGCGATCGGCGTGCCGGTGGTGCACGACCTGCCCGGCGTCGGCGCCAACCTCAACGACCATTACGTCATACGGGTATCGCACCGGGTAACGGGCGCGGTGACGATCAACCAGCTCGCCCGCGGCCTGCGCCTCGCGCGCGAGGTCGCGAAATGGGCGACGGTCGGCAACGGCGCACTGACCTTCGGGGTCACCTCGGCGATGGTGTTCTGTAGGAGCCGCGAGGGGCTGTCGAGCCCCGATCTCCAGCTCCTCTTCACCCCGGCGAGTTACGCCCAGGGGATCTTCCGCCAATTGGAGCGCGAGCCCGGGATGACCGTCGCGGTGTGCCCGGTGCGGCCGGAAAGCCGCGGCACGATCATGGCGCAATCGCCCGACCCGCTGCAGTACCCGGCGATCCGCCCCAATTACCTGTCGGCGCCCAACGATCTGCGCGTCTTGATCGCCGGTGTCGCCCATACCCGCAAGATCTTCGGCCAACCGGCGATGGCGCCCTACAGCGTCGAGGAAACCGTGCCGGGGCCGGGGGTCGCGACCGACGAGCAGTTCGGCGAATTCGCCCGCAACGCCGGCACCAACGTCTTTCACCCGGTCGGCACCTGCAAGATGGGCACCGATGCGATGGCGGTCGTCGACCCGCGCCTCAAGGTGATCGGCATCGAGGGATTGCGCGTCATCGACGCCTCGGTCATGCCCTGCGTCACCACCGGCAACACCAACGCGCCGACCATCATGATCGGCGAGAAGGGCGCCGCGATGATCCGCGAGGACGCCCGCGCCCAACCCGCCGCGGTGGCGGCGGCGTGATCAATTCACAATGAGGCGGTGAGGCAGTGAGAAGGAAAAAAGAAACGCTTTAACGCTGAGGACGCGGAGGGTAGGCGAAGGACGCGAAGGCGACGGAGTCGGCGCGGAGCGCCAATAATCCATCTATGAGCGTCTGTGCAGTGAGTTCATCGAGCGCTGCGCGCCGGAAAGGTCATCCTTTGCGACCTCTGCGCGTCCTTTGCGTCCTCAGCGGTAAAGCGTTTCTTTTTTCCTTCTCACTGCCTCACCGCAATGTAAATATGCCTCGGCAGGACTAGAGCATAGCCGCATTGGGTGGAATCGCTGAAAGCGATTCCCAAGCCAGAAGAAGTATGATTCGCTGCTCCGACCGCAAGATGTTGGGGGTTGCGATGGCTTGGCGGCAGGGGC
>DATCQF010000150.1:0-2187 GCA_036569735.1 Allostellaceae bacterium
ACCTCACCCTCCCACGCCGTTGGCGTGGGTCCCTCCCTCTCCCCCCTAAAGGGCGGAGAGGGGCTTTGTCGGGAGCACGCGATGAAAACCTTTGTCCGTTGCGGCAGCCTGTTCACCGGGCGGGAGGATGAGGCGCTACCCGAGGCGGCGCTGGTCTTCGACGACGAGGGCGGCATCGTCTATGCCGGACCCGAAGCCGACGCGCCGCGCCGGGCAAGGGCAGACAAGCTGATCGACCATTCCGGTTCGTTCGTGATGCCGGGCCTCATCGACGTCCATACCCACCTCGCCTACGGCAACGCCAAGAGCGAGGAGGACATCGACCTCTACAGCCCGATGGAATTCCGTGCGCTGCGCGGCATGTTCTTCGCCCAGAAAGTCGCGGCCTCGGGCTATACGGCGATCTGCTCGCCGGGCGATGCGGGGCAGGTTTCGCTGTCGATCCGCAACGCGATAAAGGCCGGCCTCTTCGACGGGCCGCGGGTCATGGCGGCGGGGCCGTATCTGACCACGCATCAGGGCCTCACCGACTGGTATCCGACCTGGATCGGCGTTCCCGAGACCTCGATCGGGAAGCTCGTCACCAACAGCAACGAGGCGGTCGAGGAGGTGCGCCGCCAGGTCAAGAACGGGGTCGACTGCATAAAGATCGCGCTCGACGGCATCCAGCGCCGCCCCGACGGCGAATTGATCGCGGCGTTCACCCAGGAAGAGACCGACATCATCGTGCGCGAGAGCCATCGCCTCGGGCGGAAGGCGATCGCCCATGCGGTCGGCCGCGAGGCGACGCTTTATGCGGCGCGCGCCGGGGTCGATCTCATTTTCCACGGCTTCGATCTCGACGACGAATGCATCAGGGCGATGCTCGAGAGCGGCAGCGCCTTGTGCCCGACCCTGACGCATCCGCGCAACATGGTCGACTTTACCCAGCCGCACGACCCGGCCTACCTGAAAGGCCGGGTCGGGCAGACCGAACAGCGCTACCGCCACGGCGTCGCCCGATTGCGCAAGGCGGTGGCCGCCGGCGTGCCGTTCATGACCGGCACCGATTCAGGGTTCGCGATCACCCCCTATGGCGAGTGGCACGCCAAGGAGCTCGAACTCTTTGTCGACGATCTCGGCTTCACCCCCGCGGCGGCGTTGCGCGCCGCGACCGAAACCAATGCCGGGTTCATGACCGGGGGCGACCAGATCGGCGCGCTCGAAGCGGGCCGGACGGCCGATTTCATCGTGCTCGACGGGTCGCCCCTCGCCGATATCCGCGTGCTGCAGGACAAGCGGCGGCTGCGCGCGGTCTATATCGCGGGCAAGGAATTAAAGATCGCCGACCGGCCCTACGATCCGCGCCAGGTCACCGATTTCGCGCTGTCCAACTGGACCGATCTCTACACCCAGGCGCGCGTCGCCGAACTCGGCGCCGGGCGCCGCCGCCTCGCCGCCGAATAGGCGTCGCCGGCCCCGCTGCAACGGGGCCTCCGGAGCGGTGACAAAATGAGGCGGATCGGGGTCGATGTCGGCGGCACCAACACCGACGCGGTGCTGCTCGAAGACGGCCGGGTCGTGCATGCGGTGAAGACGCCGACCACCGAGGATGTGACCGGTGGCATCGTCGCCGCGCTCGAACTCCTCGGCTGCCACCCGCAGGTCGCGCACGGGGCGATCGACGGGGTGGTGATCGGCACGACGCATTTCGTCAACGCCGTGGTGCAGCGCCGCCACCTGACGCGCGTTGCCGCGATCCGCATCGGATTGCCGGCGAGCGCGTCGTTGCCGCCGTTCTGCGACTGGCCGGCGGACCTAGCCGCGCTGGTGGAGGGCGCCGTCTTCATGCTCGAAGGCGGGCACGATTACGACGGCCGCCCGATCATGCCGTTCGACGACAAAGGGATGCGCGAGACGGCCCGCCAGATCCGCGAGCGCAATCTGCGCGCGGTGGCGATCGCCTCGGTGTTCGCGCCGCTCGACCCGAGCCACGAGGAGCGGGCGCGCGCGATCCTCCTCGAAGAATGCCCCGAGGCGGCCGTCACGCTGTCGCACGAACTCGGGCGCATCGGCCTCCTCGAGCGCGAGAACGCCGCCCTCCTCAATGCCGCCCTCTCTGATCTGGCGCGGACCACGATTGCCGGGTTTCAGGGCGCGATCGCCGCCAGCCAGATCGATGCGCCGCTCTATCTGACGCAGAACGAC
>DATCQF010000151.1:0-4235 GCA_036569735.1 Allostellaceae bacterium
CCCCCGCATGCAGGGGAGGGTCTTTACGCCGGCGTGCCTCGATCACCTTCCTCCCCTGCGTGCGGGGGAGGGTTGGGGTAGGGGTTGTCGCGCGCCGTAGCTGCGGATGCTGTTAGACTGCCAGAACGGTCCCCAATCCGCGGGCGGGACTATACTGCGCGCGGGAGAAAACCGATGGTCGAACGAGGGCCCGTCCAGCGCAAGCTCGCCGCGATCCTTGCCGCCGATGTCGCGGGCTACTCGCGGCTGATGGGGGCCGACGAGGAAGGAACGCTGGCGCGGCTGCAGGCACTGCGCGCCGAGCTGATCGACCCGGCGATCACCCAAAACCACGGGCGCATCGTCAAGACCACCGGGGACGGATTGCTCGTCGAGTTCGCCAGCGTCGTCGACGCGATGCGCTGCGCAACCCAATGGCAGGCCGCGATGGCCGAACGCACCCAACTGGCGGATACCCGCATCGACTTCCGCATCGGGGTCAACCTCGGCGACGTGATCATCGACGGCGACGACATCTTCGGCGACGGCGTCAACATCGCGGCGCGGCTCGAAGCGATGGCCGAGCCCGGCGGCATCTGCATCTCGCGCACGGTCTTGACCCAGACACGCGGCAAGCTCGATTTCCCGGTCGCCGATCTCGGTGAACAGGCGCTGAAGAACATCGCCCAGCCGATTCACGTTTTCCGCGTGTTGGTGGAGGAGAAGCCCGTGCCCGAACCCGCCGCCCTGCCATTACCAGACAAGCCGTCGATCGCGGTGTTGCCGTTCCAGAACATGTCGGGCGACCCGGAGCAGGAATATTTCGCCGACGGCATGGTCGAGGAGATCATCACCGCGCTGTCGCGCATCGGCTGGCTGTTCGTTATCGCGCGCAATTCAAGCTTTACCTACAAGAGTCAAGCCGTCGATGTGAAGCAGGTCGGGCGTGAACTTGGCGTGCGCTATGTCCTCGAAGGCTCGGTGCGCAAGGGTGGCAACCGAGTGCGGATCACCGCACAGCTGATCGACGCGGAAACGGGCACTCACCTGTGGGCCGACCGCTTCGACGGCTTGATCGAAGACGTGTTCGAGCTGCAAGACCAGGTCGCCACCAGCGTGGCCGGCGTCATCGAGCCGGCGCTCCGTGCAGCTGAAATCCAACGCTCTTCCGACCGGCCGACCAACGACCTAACCGCCTACGATCTCTACCTGCGTGCCCTTCCACACTCCAATCGCTACGCGAAAGACCTTGCCCTCCAAGCTCTCGACCTGCTCCGTCAGGTTATAGAGCGCGATCCGCATTACGCTCCGGCCCTCGCGAGAGCCAGCTCTTGTCACATGCAGCTCCATAATGGCGGCTGGACCGACGAGCCCGAGGAAACGCGGCGAAACGGTATCGATCTGGCGCGACGCGCCGTTCAAGCCGATAACGGGGATGCGGAAGTGCTCTCGGGTGCAGCGCACGTGCTCGGCTTTTTCGGCGGCGACCTCTCTGTCTCGATGACAATGATCGACCGCGCCCTTGCGCTCAGGCCGAGCTTGTCCTGGGTTGGAGTGCCGGCGGCTGGAACCGGCTGTGGGTAGGCGAGCCCGATGCCGCGATTGGTCATTTCGAGACCGCGCTGCGCCTGAGCCCGCGCGACCCGCGACGGCAATGGTTGCTCGCGGGAATCGGTGCCGCCCACTTCCTCAGCCGCCGGTTTGACGAGGCGGTGGAAAAGTTGCTGCCCGCGGTGGAAGAGAATCCGACCTGGCCAACGCCCCATCGTTTCCTCGCTGCGACGTACGCCCATATGGGGCGGATCGAGGAGGCGCACGAAATCGTCGATCGGCTGCGCGCCGTCTCTCCGCTTGTGCTCGGCAGCGGACAGCTTCGCAAACCCGAACACCAGGAGTTGCTTCTCTCCGGTCTGCGGCTCGCGATGGGCGAGAGCGCTTGAGGACGTAGCGCAAACCTCAGGTCGTCGACAGCAGGCAGGTTTCGGCACCGGTCGCGGCAAGCAGTTCGACCGCTTGGCGATCGAAACTGGCGAAGACCGACCCGCCGAGCCGGCGCCCTTCGAAGGCGATGACGCCGTCGGCGAAATCGCCGCCCGCCGCGAGCAATGCCAGCCCCGCTTCGACAGCCGGCCGGTCAAGCTTGACATTGGCGCTGTCAGCCAGGTCTCGGATCGACGCGGCGATTTCACCGGCGCTGTGCCCGTAGGCGCGCAGCAGCACCCAGACGAATTCGCACAGCACCGGCAGCGGCACCGCGACGATCTCCGCGTGCGCCAGCGTGTCGGCCGCAACCCTCGCCTGGAGCGGATCGTCGCCGACCGCGGCACGCACCAGTACGTTGGTGTCGGCGGTGATCCTCACCGCCGGCCGGCCCATCCTTGCGCCGCAGCCTCGGAGATCTCCTCGATCGAAAGGGTTTTCGTACCACGCCGTCGCAGCGAGCCGATAAATTTCTGGATCGATCCCTCCGGTTTGACAGCCCGCAATTCCGCCCGTCCGCCCGGCAGGAAATCGATGGCAACCTTATCTCCGGGTGTGACGCCGAGATGCCGCAGCAGTTCCTTGCGCAGCGTGACCTGTCCCTTGGCGGTGACCAGCAGGGTCGTTGTCATTCTTGGTGCCCGCGAGCTGTCGTTGCGGCAAATGTAAGGTATTATGACCTTACTTTCAAGCCGCCCCCTAAGCCGCCAGTTGCACGACCTCCCCATCCACCGTGCGGCCCTGGGCGCGGTACTGGCCGATTTTCTCGAAGAGCGGCCGGTCCGAGCACTGGTAGAGGATGGCGTCGCGCGGACCCTGGTTAATGTGGCGGCGCCGCAGGAAATTGGGGATTACGAAGAGGTCGTTGGTGGCCCAGTCGACCGGGCGGCCGGCGATCTCGGTCAAGCCCTCGCCGTCGAGCACGATCGTGAAGGCGTTGGCGGTCTCGCGCTTCCACCGGGTTGCCTCGCCCGGCCGCAGCAATTGCGCCGAATAGTCGAGGGTCGGGAACACCGATGCCCCGGTCGCCGGGTTGACGAAGCGCAGCGTGATCCCCTCGTAGGGGTCGCCCGCCTCCCCACGCAGCGCATCGAGCGCCTCGCGGATCTCGGCCCCGCGGTAATGAAACACCGGCGAGGTGCCGTGGCCGATGCCGCGCTGATGCGAGACAAAGCCCGGCACGATCCCGCCCGCCCCGTAGAGCCGCGCCGAATGGCCGTTGCCGAGAAGCGGCTTGTGCGCCCGGGCATTGCCGTCGCGCTCGCCCGGGAAATCCTCGTCGATCCAGCTGCAGTCGAGGAATTCCATCAGCGGGAAATCGAGGATATCGGCCCAAATGACCGGCGTCGCCCCGTCATTGCCGTGGTCGTGCCAGGTGCCGTTCGGGGTGAGGATCAGATCGCCGCGCGATGCTTCGCAGCGCTCGCCCTCGATCGTCGTGTACCCGCCATTCTCCGAGAGGATCGTGCGGCTGGCGTTCGGCGTGTGCATGTGCACCGGCGCCACATCGCCCGGGTTGTAGATCGACACCGCGCAGCGGATCGTGCTCGCCACCTGGATGCGGCCGCCGAGCCCGGGGTTGACCAGGAGGAACTGCTGGCGGTCGGCGAACTCGATCGGCGACACGTCGGCATTGCGCGCGATCTCGGCGATGCGCGCCAGATAGGGGCTGATCTCGCTCCAGCGCCAGCGATGCGGCGCCGCCTTCATCTGGTTGGCGCCGACCCGGCCCTGGGCGAGCGTTCCGCCGGCGTCGAGCCCGCCGCCCTGGAACCACGAGCGCTGCGACGGCGCATTGGCCTGGGTGCGCAGCCAGATGTGGAGCCCCTCGGCCTCGGCGTTGAGCCGTTCCATCGCCGCGCGCGCCGCTGACGGCAATGCCGCCCGCGAAGGGGCGCTCGCTTCGGTGATTGCTGCCGGCATCGCATCCTCCCAGGCGTTTGGCTGAAACATAGCACGAGACGCCGCGTTCGGAGGCTTCGGAACCGGGTGGTTGGGGATATACTGGCCGGGGAGGCATATGCATGGCCGAACCTTCTCCAGTCCAGCGCCGGCTCGCCGCGATCCTCGCCGCCGATGTCGCGGGGTATTCGCGGCTGATGGGCGCCGACGAGGAAGGCACGCTGGCCCGGCTGAAGGCGTTGCGCGCCGAGCTGATCGACCCGGCGATCGCCGAACACAACGGGCGCATCGTCAAGACCACCGGCGACGGGCTCTTGGTCTAGTTCGCCAGCGTCGTTGATGCGATGCGCCGTCGAGTGGCAGGCGGCGATGGC
>DATCQF010000152.1:0-7027 GCA_036569735.1 Allostellaceae bacterium
GTCGCGCGACAGCGCCAGGATCGAGACCGCGTGCCGGTGGCCGATCCGCGGCGGGTCGGCGCCGCGCTGGTCGCCGCGCTGGCCGCCGACAAGGCGGTCTACGTGGTGGTTCACGCCAATCACCCGCGCGAACTGACCCCGGCGATGCGCGAAGCGGTGGGGCGTCTCGTCCGCGCCGGGATCCCGGTGTTGTCGCAGAGCGTCCTGTTGCGCGGCGTCAACGACGACCCGGCGGTGCTTGAAGCGCTGTTGCGCGGCCTCGTCGCGATGCGGGTGAAGCCCTATTATCTGCATCATCCCGATCTGGCCCGCGGCACCGGCCATTTCCGGCTCGGCATCGCCGACGGGCAGGCGCTCGTGCGCGCGCTGCGCGGCCGTGTGTCGGGGCTGTGCCAGCCCTCTTACGTGCTCGACATCCCGGGCGGGTACGGCAAGGTCCCGATAGCCGCCAGCGCGGCGAGCGCGGCCGGGCCGGGCGAGCGGCCAGGATGCTGGGTCGTCGAGGATCCTGCCGGCGGCAAACACGCCTATCCGCCCCCGGAGCCGCAGGCATCCCCCGCCGGCCCGCGAGCGCGCCGATAGCGCCGGGGATCGAGCGCAACCGATGGCGGCTCCGGGCGACCCCACGCCGGTCATCCCAAAGGTGGGCATCCCCACGGTGAGCATCCCAAGGGTGAACATCCCCACCACGGTCACCCACGGTGGTGATCATCATCGGGGGCGATGCGCTGGCCCTCAGCACGGCGCGCGAGATCAGCCAGGTGCCGGGCCATCGGGTGGTCGTGCTGTGGCCCGCCGACCCCGAATTCGCCGCCGCGGTCGAGGCGGTCGGGGCGGTGTTCGCCGCCGGCAGGCCCGACAGCGGCGATGGGCTCGAGGCGGCCGGGGTCCGGCACGCGGTCTCGATCCTGGCGCTGTCGCGCGACGACCAGCTCAACCTGCACGGGGCATTGCAGGCGCGCGACGCCAATCCACGCATCCGCATCGTGTTGCGCCAGTTCAACCGCACGCTCGCGGCCAAGATAGAGCAGAACCTGCCCGACTGCTCGGTGCTGTCGCTGGCCTGGCATTCGGCCGCGACCTACGCCGCCGTGGCGCTCGACCCGTCCTCTTTCCGCGGTCTGCAGTTTCCCGAACGCGACGGCCCGCTGACCGGATTTGCCTCGCGGATCGCCGATCGCGAGGACCTCGCCGGGCACACCGTGGGCGAGGCCGAAGCGGCGCTCGGCGCGCGCATCATCGCGATCGACGGCGACACCGATATCGGCCGCGATGACAGGGTCGCGCCGGGAGCGCGGCTGATCGTCTATGCCGCGGTCGACCGGCTCCTGCAATCGACGCCGCGCCAGCCGGTTGCGGAGAGCCGCCCGCAATCGGCCGCTCGGCTGCGCGACGCGGTGCGCCGCTTCCATCGGCGGCTGCGCCGGATGGACCCCTATGTCGCCGTCTTCGCGGCGGCGGCGCTCCTGTTGTTCGGCGGCGCCACATGGCATTTCCACGACTCGTTCGACAGCGGTTGGCTGACCGCGGCCTATTTCGTGATGTCGACGATGACGACGACCGGGTATGGCGACATCACCCCCAATCACACCGACCCCACGGATGTCGCCATGGCGATGGTGGTGATGCTGTTGGGGACGGTGTTCACCGGAATTTTCATCGCCTTCCTCGCATCGCGGCTGACCCGGGCGCAATGGGTGCGCATGCAGGGGCTGCGCCCGATCCGGCGGCGCGGTCACATCGTCGTGTGCGGCTGCGGCAGCATCGGAACCGGGGTCATCGACCTCCTGCTCGATTTCGACAAGCCGATCGTGGTGGTCGAGCAGAACCCCGATGCCGCCCTCGTCGAACGCGCCCGCGATCGCGGGTTCGATCTGTTGACCGGGGACGCCAGCCGCGACGACACGCTCGATCTGTGCAACCTCGGCGCCGCGCACAGCCTCGTCGCGTTGACCAATGTCGATACCTTGAACCTCGAAATCGCGCTGGGCGCGCGCGCCCGCAATCCGAGCATGCCGATCGTCCTCAGGATTGCCGAAGCGAACCTCGCCGCCTCGATCGCCCGCCATTTCCAGTTCGAGACGACCTTTTCGGTCGCCGCGCTGGCCGGACCGGTGTTCGCCGGGCTGTCCCGCCTGCCGGGCGCCCGCGGCCGGATCGCCTTCGACGGCCAGGAATTCGCCATCGCCGAGACTGTTCTGGCCGGGGAGGGGGAGCTGCCCCCGGGCGCCATCGCGCTGGCTGCCTACGATGGCGGCGACGTCACCTCGATCCGCGATTTCGCCGGGCTGGAGCCTGGCACCCGCGCGCTGATCCTGAGCAGGATCGCCTGATCGGGGCATTAAGCATCAATTTGTCTGGTAAATGTGCCGCGTATTTTCAATACTGGCGGAATGCGTAAGGGGCAGAAGATTAGTACCGCAACGGAGCAGCGGCGCGATCACCGCTATGTCCTGCCGGTGCTGGAAATTGTTATCGGCGACGAGCGTTTTTGCGTCATCAACTGGTCGATGCGCGGCGCCTTGCTCTATGGGCTTTGCGAAATCGCCGGCATGCGGGTGCGCGGCGAGATGGGCGTGCCCGGATCAATGGAGGCGGTTCCGTTTGCGGCGACCGTAGTGCGCGCCGATCTCGATACCGGCAACTCGGCGATCTGCTTCGAGGATTTCCGCACCGACCAGGTCGAGTTCCACGAGCACACCTGCGCCGCCGCGCTCCAATAACTCGGCTCGGGGCTCAGCCTAAAGCGTCACACCGCCAGCTCGCACCAGATCGGAGTGTGGTCGGAGGCCCGCTCCTTGCCGCGCGGCGCCTTGTCGATGTCGCAGGCCACGACCCGGTCCACCGCCTGCGGCGACAGCAGCAGATGGTCGATCCTGAGGCCCTCGTCGCGGTTCCACCTTCCGGCCTGGTAATCCCAGAAGGTATAGCGGTGCGGCTCCCGGTGAAAGGCGCGGTAGGCGTCGCCGAGCCCGAGGTTGACGAGCGCGCGATAGCGCGAGCGCGATTCGATGCGGCACAGCGCGTCATCGCGCCAGGCCACCGGATCGTACACATCCTCGTCGGCCGGGCAGATGTTGTAATCCCCGGCGAGGACAAACGGAACTTCGCGGCGCAGGAGCTCCTCGGCGTGGCCGATCAGCCGTTCCATCCAGGCGAGCTTGTAGGTGAATTTCTCGTTGAAAGTGCCGGTCAGCGCATCCGGGGCGACCGGGTTGCCGTTGGGCAGGTAGATCGAGGCGACCCGGACTTCCGCGCCGCCGTCCGCCCCGCCGAATGACGCCTCGATATAGCGCGCCTGCTCGTCATCCTCCATGCCGGGGAGCCCGCGGACGAGGTCGCGCGCCGGCTCTTTCGATATCAGGGCCACCCCGTTATAGGCGCGCTGCCCGAGCGCCTCGACCTGGTAGCCGAGCGCGGCGATTTCGAGCCGGGGAAAATCGTCGGCGAGGCATTTGATTTCCTGCAGGCACAAGACGTCAGGTTTGGCGTCTTCCAGAAACGCAAGCAGATGCGGCAGGCGGACCTTGACCGAGTTGACGTTCCAGCTCGCGATCTTCATCGCCACCTCACCCCATCGAAACACCCTGGCCGCGGCAACCCCGGGGTTATCCACCCGATCCTGTTCCGCCTGATGTTACAGGTTGGGATCAGGCGGAATTTCTCCCCTCAGTTGAAGGGGGTGTGCCGCGTACCGGCGGATCGCGCCGTCAATACAGGTTCCTGTTATGTTCAGTCAAGCTGATGGCGGCGGGCTGATACAAGTTTGGGCCAGCGCCCGGCCGCTTCGCGCTGAAACCGGCCGTTGGTGCCCTCGCGATTGAAGGTGGGCTTAGCAGATCACCTCGGTGAATATTCGTCGGTGCCGAACAGCCGGCGCATCCAGCGCGGGCCCGACCAATAGCGGCGAATGACGTATTTGTGTTTGGCGATCTCGTCCGGCGTCGGTACGTGGGTGTTGATCTTCGCGCCGGTGGCGGCAATGTCCGCATTCGTAACGCCAAAGACACTCCGCCAAAAGCCGCCTACCCCCTCGACCGGGTCGTATTCGGCGTATTCCTTGTCCGGCGGTGTTTCTCGCTGCGGACATGGGCGCTGCTCCCGCGATCCCGGCGCTAAGATGTAATCGCGGGTCGAGCGATCGCAATGCCTGGAATTGACGATTTGTAGCAGCCCATTAAGGCTGAACATCGTTCAGCAATAATCGCGGACCGCGTGAAAAGCGTGGCAAGGAGCGCCGGCCGGCGGTTGGCGATTTAAACGCCTGGACGAGGGGCGGCATGGTGATGCGCCGGCGCTGAGCCTTTGGATTTTATTCATGGCCGCGCTTGCCACGCCGGGCCGATCGAATGACGCATTTGGGGCAATAGCGGAAACCGCCAGCCGCGCCTGATCGTCGGTGCGGTCAGAGGGCGACCGAGAATGAATTGCCGCAGCCGCAGGACGAGGCCGCGTTCGGGTTCTTGATCTGGAACGAGGCGCCCATCAGATCCTCGACGAAATCGACTTCGGCGCCGTTCAGGAGGTCGAGCGACACATCGTCGACGATGACCGCGACATCGCCGCGCTCGAAAACAAAATCGTCCGGGTTTCTCTGGTCGTCGAAGCTGAGGCCATACTGGAACCCCGAGCAGCCGCCGCCCGACACCGCGATGCGCAGAAACGCGCCGCCGGCCGCTTCCTGCTGCTTCAGAAGGGCGATCCGGCGCGCCGCGCTTTCGGTGATGACGACGCCGCGTTCGCCCGCGACTTCAGACATGGTTTCCGACATATGCTGCGCCCTCCATCTCGCCCGCGCCACCGCAACGGTGTATTTAGGCATCCTCGGCCTCCGGTGAAAGCAGGAGAATGCCGCGAGCCGCGGATCCTGTTGGCAAAACGCCGTCGAGCGGGAAGGAGCTGGTCATGCTGCGGGTATTGCCCGGGGGACGCAGTCGGGGACTGGAGGCGGCGCCGGCGGACACGCTGGCCACCTTGCAGGCGCTGGAACGCAAGGTGCTGTGGCTCTCGACCTGGATGATCCACAACGCCAATCACCTGCGGCCGAGCCGCGACGGGCTCAAGGTCGGCGGTCATCAGGCGTCGAGCGCATCGGCCGCGACCTTGATGACCGCACTCACTCTCGATGTCATGCGGCCCAAGGACCGCATCGCGGTGAAGCCGCATGCCGCCCCGATATTCCACGCGCTGCAATATCTCTTGGGGGCGCAAACCCGCGAGAAACTCGAGCGGTTCCGCGCTTTCGGCGGGGCGCAAGCCTACCCCTCGCGCACCAAGGACGGCGACATCGTCGATTTTTCGACCGGCTCCGTTGGGCTCGGCGTCGGGATGACCCTGTTTGCGTCCCTGGTGCAGGATTACCTGCGGCTGCACCATCTGACCCCCTCCGCCGAGATGCCGGGACGGATGATCGCGCTGGCGGGCGACGCGGAGCTCGACGAGGGCAACATCTACGAGGCCCTGCTCGAGGGCTGGAAGCACGATGTGCGAAACCTGTGGTGGGTCATCGACTACAACCGGCAGAGCCTCGACGCGGTCGTCTCCGACCGGCTGTTCGGGCGCATCGACGCGCTTTTCGAGATGTTCGGCTGGCGCGTCGTCACCCTCAAATACGGGCGGCTCCTGGAGGCCGCCATCGCGCGCCCCGACGGCGCCCAGCTGCGCGAGTGGATCGACGCGTGCCCCAATTCGCTCTATTCGGCGCTGGTCTACAAGGGGGGCGAGGGCTGGCGCGAGCATCTGCACCGCGACCTCAACCGCTATCCCGGGATCCGCGCGATCCTCGACGAGCACGACGACGACGGGCTGGCGCGGCTGATGACCAACCTCGCCGGGCATGACATGGGCTCGGTGCTCGATGCCTTCCACGCCGTCACCGACGACCGGCCGACCTGCTTCATCGCCTACACGATCAAGGGCTATGGCCTCCCCTTTGCCGGCCACAAGGATAATCACGCCGGGCTGATGAACCCAGAGCAGATGGCCCTCTTCCAGGAGAGCATGGCGGTCCCGGCGGGCGCCGAATGGGATTTTTTCGCCGGGCTCGATGTGCCGCCCGGGCAGCTGACCGATTTCCTCGCCCGCGTTCCCCTCGCCGTGGGCCTTCAGCCCACGGGCTTGGCCCGTGGGGGAAGGAAGCACGAGGCCGCCCGGATCGCCGTTCCGGCCGAATTGCCGGTGCCGCGCGGCCGGCGCTTGTCGACCCAGGAAGCCTTTGGCCGGATTCTCGGCGGGCTGGCCTCCGGCGACAGCGCGCTCGCCGCCCATATCGTCACGACCTCGCCCGATGTGACGGTGTCGACCAATCTCGGCGCCTGGGTCAATCGCCGCGGCATCTTCGACCGGGCCGAGCGCGCCGACACTTTTCGCGAGGAAAAAGTCGTCTCGGCCCAGCGCTGGGCGGCGGGGCCTCAGGGCCAGCACATCGAACTCGGCATCGCCGAGCACAATCTGTTCCTGGAGCTCGCCGCATTGGGGCTGGCGGGGCCCTTGTTCGGCACACGGCTGTTGCCGATCGGCACGATCTACGACCCGTTCATCAAGCGCGGGCTCGACGCCCTCAACTATGCGCTCTACCAGGACGCCCGGTTCATCCTGGTGGCGACGCCGTCGGGGATCACGCTGGCGCCCGAGGGCGGCGCGCATCAATCGGTGGTGGAGCCGCTGATCGGCCTCGGGCAGCCGGGCCTCGTCGGTTTCGAGCCGGCCTACGCCGACGAACTCACGGTCCTGATGCGCTGGGCGCTGGCGGAAATCCAGGAGGAGGGTGGCGAGTCGGTGTATTTCCGGCTGTCGACGCGGCCGGTGGAGCAGCCCGAGCGCGAGCTCGACGCAGCGCTCGCGGAAGCATTCATCGCCGGGGCCTATTGGCTGCGCGAACCCGCTCCCGAAGCCGAGCTGGCAATCGTCTATTGCGGCGCGGTGGCGCCCGAGGCGCTCCTCGCCTGCGAGGCGATCGCCGAGGATGTGCCCGGGACCGGGGTCTTGGCGATCACCTCGCCCGACCGGCTGCAGCGCGACTGGCGGG
>DATCQF010000153.1:0-9652 GCA_036569735.1 Allostellaceae bacterium
CGGCGGCCGCGCTGGCAGCGGTCGAGATCCTCGAGCGCGAGCCCGAGCGGGTGCGCCGGCTGAACGACCGGGCGGCGCTTTTTCTCCAGCTCGCGCGCGACGGAGGGCTCGATGTCGGCGGCTCCGTTGGCGCGGCGATCGTACCGATCGTCACCGGCAGCTCGATCACCGCTGCGCGGCTGTCGCAGGCGCTCTTCGACCGCGGCGTCAACGTCCAGCCGATCCTCTATCCCGCGGTCCCCGAACGCGCCGCCCGTCTGCGCTTCTTCCTGACCGAGAGCCATGCCGAACAGCAGATCCGCGATGCGGTCGGCATTCTGCTCGAAGAGGCTCGGGCGGTCGCTGCCGCTCCGACCGACCTCGCGGCGGTGGCGCGGCATCTCGGAAGCCTTATGCCGGCATCGCGTTAAGGGCGCGGCTCACTCAGCTGCAAGAGGGGCGCCTGCAAGACCGGCACCGGCGGGGCTCGCGGCCACTTCCGCGATGAGGCGATCGACGGTGGCGAAATGCCGGTCCCAGCGCGGCGGATCCCAGTGGGCCAGGCGTGCGAGCTGGGCCTCGCGCCGGGGCGAGCCTGGCGCCGCGTAATCGAGGATCGCCGAGCGCCAGCCCGGCCCATCGAGCGGATCGAGAAATTCCGGCACCGTCCCGCCGGTCTCGCGCAAGGCCGCGATGTCGCTGCACAGGGCGGGGACCCCGAGCTCGAACGCCTCGATCAGCGGGAAGCCGAAACCCTCGGCGAAGGACGGCAAGAGCAATGCGCAAGCGTCTTTGACCAGATGCACCATCTCGCCGTCGGGCATCGCATTGTGCTCGATGACGAGGCCGCGCAACGCCGGGCAGCGCTCGAGCATGTCGACGACGTTTTCAGTTTCCCAGCCGCGCTGGCCGACTAGCACGAGTTTAGGTGCGCTCTCGCCCAGTTCGCCCGCCAGCTGGCGCCACAAATTGAGCAGCAGAAGATGGTTCTTGCGCGCCTCGATCGTGCTGACATAGACGAAATAAGGCCGCTCGATTGGCGGCGCGCCCAGGGTCGGGGCGGCCGGAAGATCGGCGCCAAAGGGCGCGACGATCACCGGCGGGGCACGCAAGGCGCGATCGAGGTGAGGCTGCAGAGCCTTGGCCGTCACCGCCGAATTGACGATCAGCGCGTCGGCGAATTGCGCCGCGGTCTCGATCCGGCGCAGATGGTGTTCCGCCTGGCCGGGCTTGGCGTATTCGGGAAACTCGATCGGAATGAGGTCATGAACCAGACAGATGAAGCGCGCCCCGCTGCGCTCCTTCAGCCGAGCGATAAGGCTGCGCTTTTCGAGGTGATGGTGCGAAACCAACAGGTAGACCGGCGGCGCCCCGCCGGTCCGCAGCCGTAGCGTCAACGCACGCTCGCTGCCGGCGAGGAGCGCGATCTTGGCCTGGCGCGCGGTGCGCCGGACCCGCCGCTCGTGGCGCGCCGGGTCGGGTTCCCCGCGCCACGTCGCGCCGATCGCGGCGACAAACCGTTCGGCCACCCGATGCTGCAGCAAACCCAGCCGGCCGCTGGCGCTCAGCGCCGCAAAGCAGGCATCGGCGCCGCGCGCGATCAGGTGCTCGGCGTAGGCCAGCTCGACGCGATCGATCCCGGTCGGCGTTCCCCGCCCGGCGCGCGACAGGAGGCGTGACAGATCGAGGGCGATCATCGGCGGCAGGGCACGCCGCAGCTCCGGCGATCGAAAATCAATTTTCCGGTCAGGGTATGGCGCTCTTCACGACAATGCCGGTAATGACCGGGCCGGTCAGCGTATTGAGCAAGGTGAAGAATTTCTGCAGTTCGTTCAAGTCGGCGTTGGCGACGTAGACAATGTCCTTATCCCGTATCGGAAAGCGCTGGGCCAGGAAATAGGATTTGGCATCCCGCAAATCGAGCCGGTAGACGATCGGCGAACTCCCGTCGGGCCCGGTGCCCAGCTGCGGCCGGCCGAGCGTCCTGACGATCTTCGGCGGCTCGAAGCGGAACAGGAACACCCCGGCCGGATCGGACCGCTGATCCTGCAGCCCCCCGGCCTTGGCCAGCGCTTCCACCAGCGTCATCCTCTCCGAGGCGAACTGGATTTGCGCGTTGGCTCCGGTCGCCCCAAAGGCGGTGAAGGATTGCTGCAAGCGCACCAGCGTCAGCACGTCTCCCGGCTGGGCATAGATATTCTCGGCGGGATCGGAGACCAGCGCTTCCATCGGAATGGTCGCGGTAACCCCGTCGCGCGACAGCCGCACAAAGGTTTCGTAGACCGGGGCCCGCGACCCGCCGACGGCGGCGACTAGGTCGAGCAGCCGATCGCCTTTCAGGGACAGCGGCACCCTCGAGCCGGCCACAACTTCGCCGGTGACGGTCGCGCTGTTGGACAGGCTCTTGGTCAGCGTCACGATCACCTGCGGCTCGATGGCCTTTTCGGCGAGGCGCTCTTCGATCGTCCGCTGCACCTCGACGGGCAGGCGGCCGGCGACCGGAATGCGGCCGGCGAAGGGCACGCTGATCGCGCCATCGCGGCTGACGATTTGTTCCGGCATGGTGACGCTGCGCGAGCCCGCCGACACGTGGTCGGTCGGCGACGTGCTGAACAGCCCGCCACTGGCGGCTTCCCAGATCGAGACGACGACGCCGTCGCCGATACCGATCTTGGGTTGCGGCGGCTTTCCGTATTTCTTGAAGCGCGCGTGGAAGCTCTCGCCCGGTTCGCCGAGCAGGGCCGCCACGACGTTGTCGTCGATGTCGACCAGATCAAACTGGGTTTGGTTGTCCCTGACTTCCTGGCCCCTGACATCGCGCGCGGTGGGCCCCGCGGTCGGCAGGGCCGAACATCCAGCCATGACGCAGGCGATCAGGCCCATAACGGCGACGGCTTTCATCGCCCCCCGACTCTGGTTGCGCGAGTTTGCGGATGAACCCTCAGGTCCGCAGCGCGGCGACGGCATTCCTCACATGGAGATGCCTCGCCGGCCGCCGCCGACCGGTCATGGGTTTCGCTCGCTATGTGTAGATCCCCCTCCGCTGCAAGAAGCCCGGGCGTGGCGCCGCTCAGCCATTCGCAGCCGGCGCTACCCTGCCGGTTCGCTCGCAGGTAGTCAAACCACTTGTACCGCTGTCGCAATCATACGCGTGGCATAGACCCCCATCCAGCCGATCGGGTCGAGCCAACCCTTCTCGTTGCGCGGCGGCTGAATGGCGCGGATGTGGGCATCGGTTATCTCGGAGAGGTCATTGATCAGCTGCGGCGAGTCGCCCTCGGTCGACCAGAAGAACCGGGCGATCCCACCAGCCTCCTGCTTGGCGACGAGGCAGTTCGGCGCTCCGCCGGCTCGGTTATAGAGACCGACGGCCGAATAGCTTTCATGATGGTTGACAATCATGACCCCTTCGGTCCCCGGAAAGGCGAATTTCATCGCCGAGAACCAGCGGCACAAAGCGCCGAGCTCCTTCTCGGTGAATTCGTAGTCGCCGGGCGCCGAACGAAACCCGCCATCCGCTGCCGGCTTTCGCGCTCGAACCATCGGCGGAAAGGGTATGACATTGGTCGTCTCAGACACTTTGCCCCCAAATCGAAACCCGCTTCAGGCGGGAGTGGTCCCCATTGCTGCCAACTCTCGGCGGACACCAGCCCGGCGTCCCCCCAACCCGCACCGCTACCCAAACGCACGCAAACCGAACAAGCGTGTTGTTACCAGCTACTTCCCGAATTCAGCTTCGATACAGTCCGTGGGAAGTGCACGCGCTGAAGAATACAATCGAGCACCGATTCGGAGTCAATTGAGCCCAGGCCGGAGGCCGGCTTTTCGCGCTTGTTGTGCTCTTTGAGCAACAGTGGTAAAAAGGCGACAGGCTATGAAACCGTTGGTTTTATGGCCTGCCGGCTGGCGCAGCATGCGCCGCAAAGCGGATGCCACGTTCCCGGACAGGACATGCTCCATCGTCAAGCCCTGAGCGCGAATTCCGATTAAGTGGAATCGGATTTCGCGCGAGACAGGGTTTTCGCACACCGGCCACGCTCGCCGGGCCGGGCGTGAAAAGCCCTGCGATGGTCGACCTTTGGAAGATTGTCGAGAGGGAGGTGGGCCCGGCCCATCGCGAGCCGGTCCCGATGGGAATTTCGCCGCTTGGCTAGGGGCGGCCTGCCTGGCTGGCGGGTGCCGCCCGGGCGACCGGTTCGACGGCGACCGTTGCGATGCCGGCGCTCCGCATCTCGAGTTCGTCCGCCACGCAGGGCGATACATCGATCAGCAGCGACCGGCTGACCGGGCCGCGATCGTTTATCGTCGCGATTATCGAGCGCCCATTGCTCAAATTGGTTACCCGCACCAGCGAATGCAGCGGTAAGGAGCGGTGCGCGGCGGTCGGGTGCACGGCGTCGAGCCGCTCGCCGCTCGCGGTCCGCCGCCCGAGATGGTACCCGCCATACCACGCGGCAGAGCCGATTTCGCGCCTACCGATCACCTGCACCGGGCCGATGTACCGGTCGGGCGGCGGAAGCTGGCCGGCTTCCTGGCGCGCAGGGGAGCCGGAGCGCGGTGTGGAGCGCACGATGACCTTGCCGGGTGCCCGGTGCCGCGTGCTGGAGTGTTTGCCCGATGCTGTTTCGACCTTCGCGAGCTTGGCTTTGATGCTCGGCACGGGCTGGTCACGGCCCGACTGGGCCTCTTTGGCCATTGCTGCCGTCGATCCGACCAGCAGCGCGAGAGACAGCCCGATTGCCTGTTGCATCCTCATCCGCACTCGTCTCCACGTTGTTGACGGGATTGCGCCGACGCAGTGGATCCGCGAGGCGTGGCGTCTCTCGCTGACGGAAAGACAAAATGTGGGGTGCCGTCCCGGACGATTGGCAGGGGGAATCCGGGTTGGGCGGGGGAAGAGCAATGCAACTCTAATCAGCTACTCGTCAGATTGTCAACCCGCCCAAGCATGAAATACCGCGACAGGCCCAAGTCAGTAGAAGACTTTCCGTTGTTATCCCCTATTCAATGTTTAGCTGATTTATGAAATATTAACCATGACTTATTCTTGATACGGGAGTAGAAGGTCAAATCGTCTACAAGTCGTCAAAATTGTACAACGTCACATCGGAGAAGCCATCGATCGGCCAAACAATTTGTTGCGCGTGGCGGCGGCTGGAGCGGCATATCTTGGGGTTTGCACCCGGTTGACCGAGCTGCGCCGCCGGCTGGGACCGCGCTATCTCGGCCGGCCATGCAGCGTTAAAATCTGGTATCGCGGGATGCTTTTGCGCGATAACCGGCACGCCCGGCATCGCGCCGCGGCGGTTTCACGCCATCGGCTTGGCGGCATCGGTTTCGGGAGGATCGGCAATGGCAGCAGGCGAACGCGCATTGATCGTCGGGGCGGGCTCGGGTCTGAGTGCGGCGCTCGCCCGCCGGTGCGCCCGCGACGGCATGGAAGTGGTGCTGGCGGCGCGCGACACCCAGAAGCTGGGCGACCTCGGCCGCGAAACCGGCGCCACCCTCGTCGCCTGCGACGCGAGCCGCGCCGACGAGGTCGAGCGGCTGTTCGCGGCGGTCGACGCCGGCGGCGAGCGCCTCGACCTGGTCGTCTACAATGCGAGCGGGCGGGCGCGCGGGCCGGTCGTCGAGCTCGATCCGGCGGCGGTCGATGCCGCGATCCGGGTGACCGCGTTCGGCGGTTTTCTCGTCGCCCGGCAGGCGGCGCAGCGGATGATGCGCCAGGGCCACGGCACGATCCTCTTCACCGGCGCCAGCGCCAGCGTCAAGGGCTATCCCCGCTCCTCCTCCTTCGCCATGGGCAAGTTCGCCCTGCGCGGCCTCGCACAAAGCCTCGCGCGCGAGTTGCAGCCGAGCAACATCCATGTCGGGCATATCGTCATCGACGGCGGCATCGGCCGCGCCGGCGATCCCCGGGCGAACGAGCGCGGGCCCGACGGGTTGCTCGACCCCAACGCGATCGCCGAGACCTATCTGCAGCTGCACCGCCAGCACCGCAGCGCCTGGGCCTGGGAAATCGAGCTCCGGCCCTGGATCGAGAATTTCTGACCCGGTCGCGGCATCGCGCACCCCGATGGTCCCGCTCTCGATCCTCGATCTCTCCCCGATTACCGAAGGCGGCAACGCCGGCCAGTCGCTGCGCAACTCGCTCGACCTCGCGCGCCATGTCGAGAGGCTCGGCTACCGGCGCTACTGGATGGCGGAGCATCACAACCTGCCCGGCATCGCCAGCGCGGCGACCGCGGTGGCGCTCGCCCATATCGCGGCCGGAACCAGCACCATCCGCATCGGCGCCGGCGGCATCATGCTGCCGAACCACGCCCCGCTCCTGATCGCCGAACAGTTCGGCACCCTCGCGGCGCTGCATCCCGGGCGGGTCGAACTGGGTCTCGGGCGCGCCCCCGGTTCTGACCAGGTCACCGCCCGGGCGATGCGCCGCACCCTCCTCGGCGGCGACGAGTTTCCCCAGGATGTCGTCGAGCTGATGGGCTACTTCCAACCCGCCGAACCGGAGCAAGCGGTGCAGGCGGTTCCCGGCGCCGGGCTCGATGTGCCGATCTGGATCCTCGGGTCGAGCACCTATGGCGCCCAGCTCGCGGCGATCCTCGGGCTGCCGTTCGCCTTTGCCTCGCACTTCGCGCCGGCGATGATGATGCAGGCGATCGCGATCTACCGGCAACGGTTCCGCCCGTCGGCGCAGCTCGCCCAGCCCAACATCATGCTCGGGGTCACCGTCGTCGCCGCGGAATCGGACGAGGAGGCGCGCTTCCTCTTCTCGTCGTTGCAGCAGTCGACCTTGAACAACCGGACCGGAAGACGCGGCCGAGTGCCGCCGCCGGTTGCCGATTTCGACGCCGGGCTCGATCCCTACGCCCGCGCGATCCTCGCCGACAGCCAGGCCTGCGCGGTCGTCGGCGCGCCGGACACCGTCCGCCGCGGGCTCGACGATTTCATCAGCCAGACCGGCGCCGACGAACTGATGGTGACGGCCAACATCTTCGACCACGCCAAACGCAAGCGATCCTTCGAGATCGTGGCCGAAGTGCATGGTGCGATGATACCCGGTTGACGGGCTGGATCAGCGCCGCGCGTCCTTCGAGACCCACCCTCCGGGCGCTCCTCAGGATGACGTTCTTTGTTAACGCCATCATAAACTCACGTCATCCTGAGGAGGCGCGAAGCGCCGTCTCGAAGGACGCACCAGCGCACTGCAGCATGCTATCCTTGCTGCCGGGCACCTGAAATCAGCGAAGGGAACGGAAATGGCTCAGATCGGCGATGCGAAGGGCGAATACCGCGGGACCCAGCACCGCAACGACGCCGAATTGAAGGCATGGCTGGGGAAGCGCCCGAGCGAAGCCGCGCTGGAGCCGGGCTTGCCGATCATCGACCCGCACCATCATTTCTGGGACACGCCGCAGCGCGGCCGCTATTTCCTGCCCGACCTCCTGTCCGACATTGGTGGCGGGCACAACATCGTCGCCACGGTCTTTCTCGAATGCCACGCGATGTATCGGAAGGGTGGCCCCGCAGAGATGGCGCCGGTCGGCGAAGTCGAGTTCGTCAACGGCATCGCGGCGATGAGCGCCTCGGGAACTTATGGCCCATGCCGCGTCGCCGAGGCGATCATCGGCCACGCCGACCTGACCCTCGGCGCTCGGGTGCGCGAGGTGCTGGAGGCCGAGATCGCGGTCGGCGGCGGGCGCTTCCGCGGCATCCGCTACGGCGTCTCGTGGGACGGCAGCGACGCGGTCGGCAAGTTCGCCGCGCGCTTTACGCCGCCGCATCTGGTGCTCGACCCCAAATTCCGCGAGGGCTTCGCCCAGCTCGCCGGGCTCGGCCTCAGCTTCGATTCCTGGCAGTATCACCCGCAGCTGGCAGATGCGCTCGACCTCGCCCGCGCCTTCCCCGATACGACGATCATCCTCAACCATGTCGGCGGCGTCTTGGGCGTCGGCCCCTACGCCGGCCACCGCCAGGAGATCCTCGCCGCCTGGAAGAAAGACATCGCCGAACTGGCGAAGTGCCCCAACGTCAACGTCAAATTGGGCGGCGTCGGGATGACCTCGTTCGGCTTCGATTTCCACGAGCGTGAATTGCCGCCGTCGTCCGAAGACCTCGCCGCGGCGTGGCGCCAGTATCTCGAGCCCTGCATCGAAGCCTTCGGCCCCAGCCGCTGCATGTTCGAGAGCAACTTCCCGCCGGACAAGCAATCGGGCGGCTACACCGAGTTGTGGAACGCCTTCAAGCGCATCACCGCCAGCGCGTCGGCGGCCGAAAAGACCGCGCTCTACAGCGGCACCGCGGCGCGCGTCTACCACATGACGGTGCCCTGAAGCGGCTGGACTGACCCCCCACTACAGCCCGAGACCGCCGTCGAGCAGGATGGTCTGCCCGGTCATGTAGTCCGACGCCGCCGACGCGAGGTAGAGCGCGAGGAACCCGACCTCGCGCAGCCGGCCGGGGCGCCCGAGCGGCACGCTCGCGCTCGCGCGCTGCGTCGATTGCCGGAAGCGCTCCTCGCCCGACGTCACGACATCGGGGAACATGCCGGGCGCGATCGCGTTGACGGTGACCCCATAGGGCGCCCATTCGAGCGCCTGCGCCCGAGTGAACCCGGCGAGCCCGGTTTTCGCCGCCGTGTAGAGCACCATGTCGCGGCCGCCCTGATGCGCGGTCCACGACGCGATGTTGATGACCTTCCCCGAGCGCCGCGCCAGCATGTGCGGGCCGACCGCGCGGGTGCACAGCAATGCCTCGGTCAGGTTGATGTCCATGATGAACCGCAGTTCGTCGTCGGAGAGGGCAACCGCACCCTCCTTCCCGGGCAGCGCCACCAGCGGCTTCCGGATCGAGTCGCCGAGCGCATTCACCAGCACATCGATCCGCCCGAAATCGGCGAGCACGCGATCGACCGCGCGGCGCACGTCATCCGGCTTGGTCACGTCGGCGATGACCGGAACGACGCGCCGCCCCGACGCCGCCGCGATCTCCGCCGCCGTGCCCTCGACATAGCGCGGGGTCAGGGCATTGAGCGCGATGTCGGCGCCGGCCTCGGCGAGCACCTGGGCAATCCCCTTGCCGATGCCGCGCCCGGCTCCGGTAATGAGGACGACTTTCCCGGTAACGTCGAATTCGGCGGGCATCATGGCGTGTCCTCCGCTACGGGCTGAGCGAGTGATCTCAACATTGCATCAGCTCGATGCTGACGCCATCGGGCGCCGCGACATAGCATAAGAGACTGCCGCCCACGCCCTTCTTCAACTCGACCGGGAAGCTCACGCCTTTGGCGCGCAGTTTGCCGCACAAGGCCGCAGATCGCCCTGGTACAGAAAACCGAAATGATCGGTGCCCCACCCGTCGTGGCTCGAAAAATCCGCGAATGGCCGGATCGGACGAGCGGCGGCCGGGGCTTCGCCCGGCCGCTTGCCGCGAATGAGGATCGTCATGCCCCCGAGATCGACAAAGATCTGCGGAGCGCCGCGCGCCACCGTGTCGGCGGCGATCGTCGCGCCGAACATCTCGACATACCAATCAGCCGACGCCTTCGGATTGTCGCTGATGATGTGGACATGATCGAATTTGAACGCCGGATTGCTCATCACCCGCCCCCCGTCCGCGACACCCCACGGCCGCGGATTGCGGACGATATGGGTGGGCATTGTCAAGG
>DATCQF010000154.1:0-3051 GCA_036569735.1 Allostellaceae bacterium
CTATCAGCACCTGCTAGACGTTCTGGCCAATCCCGCGCATCCCGCACGCGTCGAGCAGACCGAGTGGTTCGAGTGGGTCGGCAAGTTCGACCCTGATGATTTCGCTGTCCAGGTTGTCGACGCCGCAATCGCTGCCCGGTCCCACCGAAAATAGGCCCCTCCCTCACGCCCAACCCAAAATCCGCCCATCCCAAAGTCAGCAGGGTGAGCAATTACAATGCATGGGATATTACACCATGGTGAGCCGTTGTGCCGAGGGACAAAATCAAGCGCTTATCGTTCAGCAATATAAAAAGATGTCAGAATCCTTGTTACCGATCCTGTTGCAAACAGGTACAGCAGCCGGATTATCGAACGATGCGATAATTGCGCGGGCTGATTTAGTTGCATCAGAAATTCTCAGGGAGTTGTCAGGGGAGTGCGTGAACATTTCTGTCGGAATCGCAAAATATGGGAATAGTTGCAAGCCCCTGTCAGAGCATCCCGAGCTGAGGTTACAGGAGCTCATGAAACAAAATTCTCCCACACATGGAGCGCTGCCTGCTTCCCCGGCCTATCGGGTTCGGCTCGGTTCGTTGCGCAGCCCGGAAATGGCCCGCGACGAATGGGCTCGGCTGAAGCGCGAGAACCCCGATTTGTTGGGCAAGCTTACCGCGGCAGCGGTCCCTACCGACCTCGGCGACCAGGGCATCTATTATCGGATCGAGGCTGGCTCGTTCCGGGATCCGACGGCAGCGGAACGGCTGTGCAGCGAGCTGAAACGACGCCAAATCAGGTGTGCTCTCGGTAGATAAGCGCGCTGCGCGCGGAAAGGCCACAGCCGATGGTCGCTCGGCTTTGCAATCAGGAAGAGCGCAAATGAACGAGATTGATCGGCGTTGGGAATGGAAGATCGGATATTGGACTGGTATCCGGGATTTTGCCCAGGATCGGCTTAAGGAGCTCCGCAAGGGACAATTTGAACTGACCGACAACACCGGCCGCGATCCTTATCCCCGATCAGATCGCCCAACATGAGCGCGACTTAGCTCAGGCCGACGAGCGACTCGAAGACCTTCGGTCAAATTAGGAGGCGCGTCGATCCGCATGGCGCTTGCAGGCATAGCCTGCCACGGCCATTTTGCTTTTATGACTGACGGATTAACCGTTCTCGGCATCGAGACGAGCTGTGACGAGACCGCGGTCGCGATAGTGGGCGACCAGCCGCACCCGCTGATCTGCGCCAATCTGATCCACTCCCAGCTTGCCGAGCATGCGCCCTATGGCGGCGTCGTGCCGGAGATCGCGGCGCGGGCGCATCTCGACCATATCGCGGGGCTCATCGAGCGCGCGCTCGCCGAAGCGGGCACCAGCGTCGATCGGCTCGACGGCGTGGCGGCGGCGGCAGGACCCGGGCTGATCGGTGGCCTCATCGTCGGCTCGATGGCGGCGAAAGGCCTCGCCTGGGCTTCGCGAAAGCCATACATGGCGGTCAACCACCTCGAAGCCCATGCCTTGGCCGCGCGGCTCTCCCCCGGCGTTGATTTTCCTTACCTCCTGCTGCTGGTGTCGGGCGGCCACACCCAGCTTCTGGTGTGCGCCGGGGTCGGACGCTATCGCCAGCTCGGCACCAGCCGCGACGACGCCGCCGGCGAGGCCTTCGACAAATCCGCCAAGCTGTTGGGGCTCGGCTACCCCGGCGGGCCGGCGATCGAAGAGGCCGCGCGCACCGGCGATCCCGCCCGATTCGCGCTGCCCCGGCCATTGAAGGGGCGGGAGGGGTGCGATTTCTCGTTCTCCGGACTGAAGACCGCGGTGCGCCACATCGTTATCGGTCTTGGGGCCGATATGGATGCGCGGGCAGGGCCGCTCGGCCCCCAGGACGTCGCCGATCTCGCCCTTTCGGTTGAGCTCGCGATCTGCGACTCGCTGATTGACCGCACCCGGAACGCGCTTCAATGGTTTCGGCGCCATTACCCGGAGGGCACCAGCCTCGTCGCCGCCGGCGGGGTCGCCGCCAATCTGCGGCTGCGGGCGCGGCTTGCGGCGCTGGCCGCGTCGGCCGGCCTCGAATTTGTCGCGCCGCCGGTGGCGCTGTGTACCGACAACGGCGCGATGATCGCCTGGGCCGGCCTCGAACGGCTCCGCCTCGGTCTCACCGACGGGCTCGATGCCCCGGTGCGCCCGCGCTGGCCGCTCGATGAAGCTGCGGGCGCGCTCAAGGGTGTGGCGCAGCCGTGAAGCGGCTGGCGGTCATCGGTGGCGGCGCCTGGGGCAGCGCGCTGGCCTCGGTCGCCGCCCGCGCCGGAGCCGGGGTCGTCCTGTGGGCGCGCGACCCCGATGTCGTCGCGGCGATCAACCAAATTCATGAAAACCCGGAGTACCTGCCGGGGATCGCGCTCGATCCGAGGGTCGCCGCGACCGCCGATGCCGCTGCCGCGGTTGCCGGCATGCAAGCCGCGCTGATCGTCGTTCCGGCACAATTCCTGCGCGGCGCCCTCGAGATGCTGGCGCCGCTGATGCCGGCGGGCCTGCCGCTCCTGCTGTGCGCCAAGGGGATCGAGACCGGGTCGTTGAAAACGATGTCGGAAATCGCCGGCGAAATCGTGCCCGACGCGCCGGTCGCCATCCTCTCGGGACCGAGCTTTGCGGCCGAGGTGGCGCGGGGCCTCCCGACCGCGGTGACCATCGCCGCCGGCGACCCCGCGCTCGCCCGCGCCTTCGTCAAGGCGCTCGGCACCGCGCGCTTCCGGCCCTATCTGTCGGAGGACCCGATCGGCGCCGAGATCGGCGGCGCGGTCAAAAACGTGCTGGCGATCGCCTGCGGGATCATCGAGGGGCGCGGTCTGGGCGACAATGCGCGGGCCGCCCTCATTACCCGCGGTCTGGCCGAGATGATCCGCCTCGGGCTCGCCAAGGGCGCCCAGGCGGAGACCTTCCGCGGCCTCTCCGGCCTCGGCGACCTGGTGCTGACATGCACCGCCGGGCAGTCGCGCAACTATCGGCTGGGGCTGGCATTGGGTGGCGGCGCCAGCCTCGCCCGGGCGCTCGCCGGGCAGCACTCGGTCGTCG
>DATCQF010000155.1:0-8350 GCA_036569735.1 Allostellaceae bacterium
GAGGGAGACCGCGGGGTCCGAGCTCGCCCCTCCCCCGCAAGCGGGGGAGGGTTGGGGTGGGGGCTGATAGGGAGGTCTAGAGATGAAAGTATTGAAAGGCGCTCGGCTGATCGACGGCACCGGTGCGGCGCCGATTAACGGCGCGACGATCGTCATCCGCGACAACCGCATCGACGCTGTGAGCACGCGCAACACGAGCGATTTTCCGGCCGATGCCGAGATCATCGACGTCTCGGGGATGACGGTCTTGCCCGGCCTCATCGATTGCCACGACCACATGGCCAACCACCGCTACGATCTGGCGCATCGCTGGCGGCTCGACGAGCCGCAAAGCACGCGCCATCTGCGCACCGCTTCGGTGCTGAACCAGACACTTGCCGCCGGCTATACGATGGTCCGCGACGGCGCCGGGCTCGACGTCGGGTTCAAGCGTGCGATCGAGGAGGGGCTGATCGCGGGCCCGCGGCTCGTGCTGTCGTTGTCGATCATCTCGCCGATCGGCGGCATTGGCGATGCGGTCAGCCCATCGGGTCTGCCGCTCGACGATTGCTGCTGCATCCCGGGCGATCCATTGTTGCCCGAGAGCGTTGTCAACAGCCTGGCCGATGTGCGCCCGGTGGTGCGCCGGATGGTGCGGGCCGGCGCCGACGTCATCAAGTGCGCGACAACCGGCGGCGCCAGCTCGCGGCCGGGGCACGGGCCGCGCGACGGCGCCTTCAACCTCGACGAGATGCAGGCCCTGGTCGACGAGGCGCAGGCGCTCGACCGCCGGGTCATGTGCCATGCATTGGGCGGGCGCGGGCTCGACATCGCGATCGAGGCCGGGGTCAACTCGATCGAGCACGGCTCCTATCTCGACGAGGACCCGCGCCACCTCGAACAGATGGCCGCGCGCGGCATCTTCTTCGTGCCGACGCTCCTCGTATACGAGTACCACCGGAAATCGCCGCAGCCGCATGTCCGCGAGCGCGCCGAGGCGCTGGTCGAACACCATGCCCTGAGCATCCGGCGGGCGATGGCGATCGGGGTCAAGGTGGTGGCCGGCACCGATGCCGGCGGGCATGGCCATCCGGCCAATGCGGGCGAACTCGACTGCCTCGTTCGGGCCGGGATGACCCCGATGCAGGCCTTGCAGGCGGCGACCGGCTGGGCCGCCGAATGCCTCGGGCAAGAGGCCGATCTCGGCACCGTCGAAGCGGGCAAGCTCGCCGACCTCGTGGCGGTCGCCGGCGACCCGCTCGCCGACATCACCCTTCTGCGCGACGCGAAACGCATCGCCCTCGTCATCAAGGACGGCACGGTCGCCGCCAACCGGCTGAGCGGCTGATCAACCCGCTCCCGTCTGCACCAGCACGAAATCGCGGATCTGCCCGGTGGCGCGGGCGGAGGCTTCGCTCGCCGGATCGCGCGGGATGAAGGTGTGCGGCTGGCCGGCGAATTTGTGGAGTTCGAGCCGGCCGCCCCGGGCCCGATAGGCCGCCGCGAAGCGGTCGGCCATGTCGGGGGTGACGTTGTCGTCGCCGGTGCCCTGCACGACGATCGCCGGCGGCAGCGACACCGCCTCGCCGCGTTCGAGGATCAGCTGCGGGTTGCCTTCCGCCATCTCGGCTTCGGAGGGCCAATATGCGTCATGCGCCTCGACGAGCCGCGCGTTGCCTTTCTCGCGCACCATCTGGTAGCGCGCCAGCGGGTCCGAAATCGGCCAGCACAGCACGATATAAGGCAGCGCCGCATCCTCCGCCGGCGCCTCGGCAAGCGGCACCGCGGCGTAGCGCGGATCGGCCGGCTTCAGGGCGCTCAACAACAGCTGGTGGCCACCGCTCGAGGTGCCGAGCCCGCCAACCAGCTCGCGCCGGCTGCCGAATTCTCGCGCATGGGTCTTCAGCCAGCGTGTCGCCAGATTGATATCGGCGATCGAGGCGGGATAGCGCCACTCCGGCGGCATCCGGAAATCGACCGCCAGCACGACGATGCCGCTCTTCGCCAGCGCCTCGTCAAGCGGCGCGTTGTTGAGCCGGTCGCCCGACGCCCAGGCGCCGCCATGCACATCAATGAGCGCCGGGAAAGGCCCAGCAGAAATTCCCGCGCCGATCGGGCGGTAAAGCCGCGCCAACAGCGCCGCGCCATCGTGGCGCTGGTATTCGAGGTCGCAAATCTCAACTTCGAAGCGCGCCGGGATTGCAACCTCGTTTGCCATTGTCCCTCCTCCTTCGCCGGGCTATCGCGGCCGATGAAATGCTGCTCGCACGGAATTGTAACCGAAGTTAACCCTTCGCCAAGGTTTACAGCGGAAGCTCCGGTGTCATGCTACAGCTTGTCGTCAACCATCAGCCCGCCATGCCATACGGAACGCTGGATAGAGCCGAGTTCGGCGTGTGGACCGGCTATCGCATCCCGGAGGATCGCGCCGACTGGCACCCGCTGGTGCGCGGGCTCTACGACTACTGGCGATCGATCGCACCGGATGGTCAGTTGCCCGGTGGTCATTTGCCCGGCCGCCAGCACATTGTGGCCGAGGACATCGCGCCATTGTGGTCGCGTTTGTGGATGATGGACGTGTTTCGCGGCCCGTTGCGCTACCGCTATCGCCTGTGCGGAACCGAGATGGTGCGCTCGCTCGGCCGTGAAGTCACCGGCGCCTGGGTCGATGAGATCCACCCGGAGCTGATCGCCAACCCGCAATCGCGCGAGCGGCTGCGCTTCATGGCCGAGACCGGCTGCGCGACCTGGCGTCGCGGCCCGCCGCTGTGGACCCGCGACCCCAAGCACCGGCTGATCGAGACCTGCATCGTGCCACTGGCCTGCGATGGCCGCATCGTCGACAAGATGCTGGCCGTCTCGGTGCTGTTCGATGACGACGGCCGGCCGATCTGACCCGGCTGGCGCCGCCCGCCGGCGGCTACCAGCGCAGTGCCGGAACCTGAAGCTCGACGGCGCCGTTCTTACGAACCGTCCCCAAGAGCCGCGTTCCGCACGGTAAGGCCGACACACACCGTCCGCTGTCGTCCTGTCCGGGCGCCCGCGCCGCGGGCGGCGGAATCGCGGCTTTGCCGGACCCGGGCTCCGCTTGCAGCGGCCAGCCGGGCGCCAAATCGAGATCGACCGCGGGCTGCCCGGCGAAAGCCGGCGCGAGCGCCACTCCCGCGAGCACCACCGCCGCCGCGATCAATCGCCGTTTGATGATCAGCCGATTGATGATTTTGGTCCTACCATCATAAACTCACCTCATCCCGAGGGCGATTATCCCGGACGGCGCAATCTATTCGCAAACTCCTGGGTGGGCCGCCTCTATGTTCGCCATGCCCGCCGATTGACGCAGATGCCGGCGTGTTGTCCGACCTGCGCCCAACCAACCGAAGAGGGAACCGATGACTCTCGCGACCACCGAGCCGTTCAAGGCGCCCACCGTCCAATCGCTGTCGGTGCGCGTCGTTGTCGATTCCTTCTTTGACCAGTTCATGCCGAAGGCGACCCACCCTCATGTCGCAATCGAGCATGTCAGCCGCATTCGCGGGCGCGAGACCACGACGCTCGCGGGCGAATGGGGCCTCTCGCTGCACCTCGAATCGCGCACCGCGGCGGCAAGCGGGCAATATCTCCTCGATTTCGGCTATACCCCGGAGATCCTGCTGCGCAATTTCGACCTGCTCGGCATCGCGCCCGAGCGGCTCAATGGTCTCATTCTCAGCCATTCGCACCGCGACCATTACGGCGGGATGGTCGGGTTCGTCGAGCATCACCGCGGACGGATGCGCGACGATTTGCGGCTGTTCGCCGGCGGCGATCTGGCGTTCCGCGAGAAATGGCTAGGTTCGCGCGACAGCGAACCGACGTCATGGGGCGCGCTCGATCGGGCGGCGCTGGCCGCGTCGCGGGTCGAGACCGTCGCCTGCGAGCATGCACACGCGCTCGACGGCCCCTTCACCTCGGGCCACATCGCGCGTAACTCCTTCGAGCGGGTGCTGCCCAACACGCTCGTCGAGCCGACCCCGGCCGATCATTACAGCGACGCGGAGCGGCGCGGCCGCCTCGTCCCCGACCGTCACCCCGATGAGCACGCGACCTGCTATGTCGTCGAGGGGCGCGGGCTCGTCGTCATTTCGTCGTGCGGGCATTGCGGCCTCATCAACACGATCCGCACCGCGATGGCGGTGTCCAATGTCGACAAACTGCACGCCGTCATCGGCGGGTTTCACCTCGGCGTCGCGCCGCCCGATTATGTCGAGCATACGATCGCCGAGCTGAAGGCGTTGGCGCCCGATGTCGTCCTCCCGATGCATTGCAGCGGGCGCGCCTTCATCGCCGGGGTGGCGCGCGAGATGCCGGACCAGCTGGTGCTGTCGAACACCGGCAGCCGCTTCACCTTCGGGGTGTGAGATGCGGCTATTCTACCAAAGTCTCGGGGTGACGCGGCGCTCGGCGAGCGGCCCCTACGCCCAGCGGCTCGCGGCGATCCTCGATCGGGCGGCGGCGCCCGGCACCTCCGTTGAGCTGCGCGGGTTGAGCCCCGGCCGCGCGATCGCCGACCAGTACCGCTATCTCGAACATCTCGACACGGCGGAAATCCTCGACAACGGGCTGGCCGTCGAGCGCGACGGCTACGACGCATTTCTGATCGGCAACATCTTCGAGCCGGGAATGCACGCGCTGCGCGAGCTCCTCAACATCCCGGTGCTGGGCCTTTGCGAATCCTCGGTGATCCTCGCCTGCCTGATGGGCGCGAGCTTTTCGGTGGTCAACGTCAACCCGAAATTCACCCGCCGGGTCACCGAGAACATCGCGAGCTACGGCCTTTCCGGCCGCCTCGTCTCGATCGACCAGATGGCGGTCGAGCGTCCAGCCGTGTTCGACCGCGCCTTCGAGGACGACAGGGTGCGCGCCGACATCATCGACCAGTTCCGCGCCGCGGCGCGGGTGGGGCTCGCCAAGGGCGCCGAAACAGTGATCCCGGCCGGCGGGATCGTGATGACCCTCCTCGCCGAGGCCGGGGTGCACGAGGTCGACAAGGCGCCGGTCGTCAACGGGCTCATTGCGCTGGTCAAGATCGCCGAGCTGGCGGTGAGCCTCAAGCAGCTGACCGGAAATTTCACCAGCAAGCGCCTGACGTACGCCCCGCCGACGGGCACATTGCTCGACGACATCCGGCGGGTTTACGGCAACCACGTCTACCCGGGCGCGAGCTGACCCAACGGTCCCCTCCCGGGTGCCTCGCCCACGCGCGAGGCTTCGTGTAGGATGATCCGGCCGAAATGCGGTCCGGCCCGGTCGCGCGCACCGCAGCGGCGGCGGAGGGAAAGAAAATGGGCGTGATGACCGGGAAGCAAGGGCTCGTCATGGGCGTCGCCAATGACCGCTCGCTCGCCTGGGGCATCGCCAAGGCGTTGCACCACCATGGCGCCCGGCTCGCCTTCACCTACCAGGGCGACGCATTGGGCAAGCGCGTCCGGCCGCTCGCGGAAAGCCTCGACAGCGATGTCGTCATCGAGGCCGACGTCACCTCCGAGGCGAGCCTCGATTCGGTGTTCGCGAGCCTTGGCCAAAGCTGGGGCCGGCTCGACTTCGTCGTGCACGCGATCGCCTTTTCCGACAAGAACGAGCTGACCGGCAAATACCTCAGCACATCGAGGGCGAATTTCCTGCGGACCCTTGAGATCTCGTGCTTTTCGTTTACCGATGTGTGCCGGCGCGCGGCGCCCTTGATGACCCAGGGCGGCAGCCTCCTGACCCTGACCTATGCCGGCGCCGAGCGGGTCATGCCGCATTACAACGTCATGGGGGTGGCCAAGGCGGCGCTCGAAGCGAGCGTGCGCTATCTCGCGGTCGATCTCGGCGGCGACAACATCCGGGTCAACGCGATCTCGGCCGGTCCGATCCGGACCCTGGCCGCCTCGGGGATCGGCGATTTCCGCTACATCCTCAAATGGAACCAGCTCAATTCGCCGCTGCAGCGCAATGTGACGATCGAGGAAGTCGGCGGCGCCGGGGTCTACCTGTTGAGCGACCTGTCATCCGGGGTCACCGGCGAAGTTCACCATGTCGATTGCGGCTATCACGTCGTCGGCATGAAGCGGGCCGACGCCCCGGACATCGCGGTGGTGTGAGGGTGGCAACCGACCGAATGCGCCGTCACCGGAAGGATTGCCGGCAGTGATCAAGCCTCCTTTGCCGTATGATGAAGCCGAACGCTTGGTGGCGCTGCGCGCGTTGAACGTGCTCGACACCCCGGCCGAAGAACGTTTCGACCGCATCACCCGCCTCCTGGCGCGCCTGCTCGACGTCCCGATAGCCGCGGTTGCGCTCGTCGACAGCGACCGGCAATGGTTCAAATCGATTGTCGGCCTGAATGCAACCGGCATCCCCCGGGATGTCTCATTTTGCGGCCACACGATCGTGGCGCGACGGACCGTGGTCGTGCCGGACGCCACCGAAGACGAGCGGTTCCACGATAACCCGCTGGTCGTTGCCGACCCGAGCATTCGCTTCTATGCCGGCCAGCCATTGCAAGGCACGGGTGGGCATATGGTCGGCGCGCTATGTGCAATCGACACCCAACCCCGCGGATTGACGGCGGCCGACGAAGCCATCCTGCGCGACCTTGCAGCCCTGGTCGAACGCGAGCTGAACCTGACCGAGATCGCGGTCCTCGAAGGCAAGGTCATCGAAGCGCAAGCCACCATCGAGCGGCTGCTGCATTGCGTCCTGCCCGCCGCGATTGCCGATGAGCTGCGGGACGGCCCCCGCCTCATTGCCGAGCAGCACCCCGCCGCGACCATTCTCTTTGCCGATATCGAGGGCTTTTCTTCCCTGGCGGCGGACTTGCCGCCGGACCAATTGCTCGGGTGGCTCAACGGCGTTTTCTCGATATTTGACGAATTGGCCGCCAATTACGGTTTGGAGAAGATCAAGACTATCGGCGATGCGTACATGGTCGCCGCGGGAGTCCCGCTGCCGCGTTCGGACCACGTCGAGGCGATGGTGGAGATGGCCCTCCAGATGCAGCGCAGGACCGAGGGGCTGCAAACCCCCGGCGGGACCCTGCTGCGCCTGCGCATTGGCATCCATACCGGGGCGGTCATCGCCGGCGTGATCGGGACGAGCAAATTCGCCTATGATTTATGGGGCCACACCGTCAACGTCGCAAGCCGGATGGAATCGACGGGCCTGCCCGGCGCGATCCAGGTAAGCGAGGCGGTGCACGGTTGTCTTGAGGGTAAATATCGCTTCGAACGCCGTGGCACTTTCCCGATGAAGGGCGTCGGTCAGCTCACGACCTACCTCCTTACCGGAAAAATCACCGATCCAGTGGAGACCCGGTAGCCGATGGCCGGCAACACCTTCGGCACCCTGTTCCGCTTCACCACCTGGGGCGAAAGCCACGGGCCGTCGATCGGCGTCGTCGTCGACGGGGTGCCGCCGCGCCTCCCGCTCGCCGAACCCGACATCCAGCAATGGCTCGACCGCCGCCGGCCCGGTCAGTCGCGCTATACGACGCAGCGCCAGGAACCGGACGCGGTAAAGATCCTGTCCGGCGTGTTCGAGGGCCAGACCACCGGCACGCCGATCCAGCTGATGATCGAGAACGTCGACCAGCGCTCGCGCGACTACCGCAACATCGCCGACCGCTTCCGCCCGGGCCACGCCGATTATGCCTACTGGAAGAAATACGGCATCCGCGATTACCGTGGCGGTGGTCGGGCTTCGGCGCGCGAAACCGCATCGCGGGTCGCCGCCGGCGCGGTGGCGCGCCAGATCCTGGGGCCCGGCATCGTGATCCGCGGCGCCCTCGTGCAGATCGGGCCGCATCGGGTCGACCGCGCGGCATGGAACTGGAACGCGACCCAGGACAACCCGTTCTGGTGCCCGGACCCCGGCATGGCGGCGCGCTGGGCCGAGTACCTCGACGGCGTGCGCAAGGCGGGGTCGTCGGCCGGCGCGGTCATCGAGTTGGTGGCGAGCGGAGTACCGGCCGGGCTCGGAGAGCCGGTCTACGACAAGCTCGACGGCGACCTCGCCCGCGCGATGATGACGATCAACGCCGTCAAGGGCGTCGAGATCGGCGCCGGATTTGCCGCCGCTTCCCTGACGGGCGAGGAAAATTCCGACGAGATGCGGATGCGGGACGGCAAGGTCGCGTTTCTGTCGAACAACGCCGGCGGCATCCTCGGCGGCATCTCGACCGGGCAGGACATCGTCGTCCGCTTCGCCGTCAAACCGACCAGCTCGATCCTGAAGCCGATGCGCACGGTCGACGCCGCCGGCAACGACACCGAGATCGAGACCCATGGCAGGCACGACCCTTGCGTCGGCATCCGCGCGGTGCCGGTCGGGGAAGCAATGCTGGCCTCGGTCC
>DATCQF010000156.1:0-5212 GCA_036569735.1 Allostellaceae bacterium
CCAGGGGCCGAGAGGCGGGAGGCGTCGAGCGGAAGAGCGAAGCGTGTTCCGCCGGATATCATCCCAACTCGCCAGACGTGGCGGATTGCGTTCCGCTTTTCCGCCCTACGCGATAGAATTCTCCGATGAAAGGCGACGTCATCGGGTTCGATCCCGACACCAACGCCGGCGCGATCAGCGGCCATGACGGCAAGCGTTATGATTTCGTCAGGCTCGAATGGCACAGTCCGGCACAGCCGAGCCGCGGGACAATCGTCGAATTCATCCCTGCCGGGCTGCAGGCGACGCAGATCTACCCGGTTTCCGCCGGGCACGACCCGGGTCAGGGCGAGACCGCGAAGGTGGTCTACATCCTCTATCTTGCCAGTGTGATCGTCGGGGTCACCGGCATCATCGGCGTGATCATCGCCTATGTGAACGACGCCGACGCACCCGATTGGGTCAAGACCCACTACCGGTTCCAGATTCGCACGTTCTGGATCGGTCTCCTCTACGGGCTGATCAGCATCGTCACCGCGATTCTTGTGATCGGCATCCTGTTCGGGCTTTTTACCTTTGTGTGGTGGATCGTGCGCAGCGCGAAAGGGCTGCAGCTTCTGTCGCGCGGCGAGCCCTATGAAAACGCGGCGACCTGGCTGTGGTAGGGGTGCGGCCCGGCCGGACGGCGGCATTCTCACAATTTGCGGTTAGTCGGGCGCTGCCGAATTTTGCGCCATAAGCGTTTGTCGTCTATACTATAGGTTGCGGCATGGCGCAGGATCGCTCCGTCGCGCCGGAACCGAGGAGGGGACCATGAGCCAATCCGACAGCGTCACTGCCACCAATCCCGCCGCTGACACGGCGAAGATCATCTACGTCCTGTACCTTGTCGGGTGGATTATTCCCGTTATTCCCCCGATAATCGGCTTGATCATGGCCTATATCCACCGAGCCGATGCGCCGGCTTGGGTGCAAAGCCATTATCAATTTCAGATCCGAACCTTCTGGATTGGGACGCTATTTTTTATCATTGGTTGCGTGGTGGCGACCTTCATTTTAAATTTCATTGGCTGGCTCATCTTCGTTTTGACGATGGTCTGGTGGATCATCCGCTGCGTCAAGGGGCTGAAGGAATTACTCGATGGCGCCGCGCACGTGAACCCCGCGACCTGGGTCTGGTAGCCGGCCGAATCGGCGCGGCCAGCGCGGGAGCAGCCTCGGCCACCCCCGCGCGGCCGGGCGCATCCGGCCCACCTGGAGGAAACGCGCCTTGAAGGGCGATGTCATCGGTTTCGATCTCGACGCCAACACCGGGGCGATCAGCGGGCATGACGGCCGGCGATACGATTTCGCCACGATGGACTGGCACGGAGACCGCCGCCCGCAGCATGGCGATGTCGTCGATTTCACGGCGGACGGCCAGCGGGCCACGCAAATCTATCTGGTCGAAGAGGCCTACGTCGCGCCGTCGATCGGCGTGTTCCTGTTGTCGCCCGACGGCAGAATCTCGCGATCGCAATATTGGCTTAAATGGGCATTGCCGGTTTTCGTGATCGGCATCGCTCTGGCCTTGCTGGTTTTCGTGACCATCGACGATCCGACGGTTGCGGCGACCATTATCCCGATATTCGACCTGATCATCCTTTGGCCGGGGATAGCGATATTGATCAAGCGGTCGCATGACTCGGGACCGCTCGGGGTGGTTCATCCTCTTGTTTCTGGTCCCCTTGCTCAACTTCTGGCCGCTGATCGAGCTTTTGTTCCTGCGCGGCACGATCGGCAGCAACCGTTTCGGGCCCGACCCGGTGCCGCAGAGTTGACCCGGCGCCGCGGGCGAATCGAGCGCGACCGGTCGATCGGCGCCGCCCGCGTCGCACGGCGTTTCGACCGGTAAGGGGGGCTCTGATGAAGGGCAACGTTATCGGGTTCGATCCCGACACCAATACCGGGGCGATCAGCGGGCACGACGGCCAGCGCTACGATTTCGCCACGTCGGACTGGCACAGCCACAGCCAGCCACGGCACGGCGATCTCGTTGATTTTGTCGCCGAGGGCCAACGCGCCGCGCAGATCTACCTGCTCGAGCCGGAATACGTCGCGCCCGGCTTTGTCCCGTTCTATTTTTCGCCGTCAGGGAGAATTTCGCGGTCGCAGTATTGGTTGAGGTACTTCGTGCCGGTCCTGGTCATCGGGATGATTTTGAGCGCGATGCAATTGGTTTCAGAGGGATTTCAGGTATTGTCCGGCCTCTTTCAATTGGCCGCGGCATGGCCCGGCATCGCCCTGCTGGTAAAGCGAATTCATGATCGGAATAAGTCCGGCTGGCTGGTCTGGGTGCTTTATGGCCCGATGATCCTGGCGATGCTTTTTTCGATTGCCGCATTTATCGCCATTGCCTTGGGCAGCAGCGAAATCGCCTCGCTGGGCATCATCTCGGGCGTCTTGTGGATTGCCGTGCTCGTCGTCGCGATCTGGTTTTTCGTCGAGTTCGGCTGCATGCGCGGCACTGTCGGCGCCAATCAATACGGAGCCGATCCGGTTGCCCAAGGCTGACGATCGCGCCCCTGCCCGGACGGCGTCTGCCGCCCGGGCGCTTCTCCTGATTGGGTAACCGGCCGGTACGACCGGCGGTGTCGGGTCAGGCTCAGCAGGACGAATCGCCGCCGCCGCCGCCGCCGAAATCTCCACCGCCACCGGAATCGCCGCCACCGAAGTCGCCGCCACCGGAATCGCCGCCACCGCCGTAGTCGCCGCCGCTGGCGTAATCCGCGCCGCCGGCGGTGTCGCCGCCACCGCCGTAATCGGTACCGCCGCCGGAACCGGCATACCCGGCATCGCCGCCGCCGCCGTAATCGGCGCCGCCTGCCGCGCCACCGGCACCGCTGTCGCCGTAGTAATTGTTGACGACGCTCTCACCGAGCCCGGACTGCATGCCCATGCCGCCGGACAGCGAGTTGGCGTAGCCATGACCGAACATCGACGAGATGCCCTGGAACAGCAAGGCGCCCCCGGCAATCCCCGCCGCGGTCGCGGCCGCCGAGCGCAGGAAACCGCCGCCGCCCCCCATGCCGCCCATCATGCCGCCCCCGCCCATCGCACCCATCATGCCGCCGCCAGCAGCGGCCGGACCAGGCTGGGCGTAGCCGGGCTGGGGCTGGGCGTAACCAGGGCCCGGGGGCGGTGGAGCCACTTGCGGCCCACGGACCCACGGCCCGGCGCTCGGCACGCTGCCGACAGCGGGCGGCGCCGCCGGGTCGCGGCTGCCGAACAGGTTGCCGAGGAAGCTGGTCGGCGGTTTGGCCTGGGCGTCGGCCAATTGCTTTTCCAGTTCGGCGATCCGGTTCTGCGCCTGATGCAGGCTGAGATCCTGGATCAGCACGGTCTGCACCAGGTAATAGGGCGCGTCCGGCTGCTCCGCCATGGCCTGGCGGATCAGCGTGTCGGCTTCGGGGTCCTTCGGCTGCCCTGCGGTGCTCTTGAGGCGCGAGAGCAAGGTGGTGATCAGGTCACGTTCCTGGGGAACCATCGGATACCTTCCAGCGAGGAAACGGCCGCTTCCCAGCGAAGCTGCCGGCGCCCTCTCGTGAGGGGCGCATCGCGCTAGATGTGGGGAGCAGCCACTGCCGATTTCAATGAGGGCGCCATGGGGCGCGATTCACGCCAAGGGCCTGGTGCCGACCGAGAGGAACTTGCGCCGCCGCTCCTCGCGCAGGCCGGCGCCGCCCTGCCCGAGAAGCGGCCGCAACGCCTCGTCGAGCGCGTCGCCCAGCGCGGCGATCGCGTCGCGCGGCGCCCGGTGCGCGCCCCCCAGAGGCTCGGGGACGATGCGGTCGATCACCCCGAGGCGGAAGAGGTCCTGCGCGGTCAGCTTCAAGGCTTCGGCCGCCTCCTGGGCGTGGCCCGAATCGCGCCACAGGATCGAGGCGCAGCCCTCGGGCGAGATCACGGTATAAACCGCATGTTCCAGCATCAAGACGGCGTTGCCGGCGGCGAGCGCGATCGCGCCGCCCGAGCCGCCCTCGCCGATGATCGCGGCGATCAGCGGCACCCGGATATCGAGCGCGGTCTCGATCGCCCGGGCAATCGCCTCGCTCTGTCCGCGCGCCTCGGCATCCACTCCGGGATAGGCCCCGGCGGTATCGACGAGAGTCAGCACCGGCAGCCCGAAACGCTCGGCGAGGCGCATCAGCCGGCGCGCCTTCCTATACCCCTCGGGCCGCGCCATCCCGAAATTGTGCCTGACCCGCGCGTCGGTGTCGGCGCCTTTTTCGGTGCCCAGGACCATGACGCTGCGCCCGCGAAACCGGCCGATGCCGCCGATGATCGCAGGGTCCTCGGCAAACGCGCGGTCGCCGGCGAGCGGCACGAACTCGGTGACGAGGCCAGCGATGTAGTCGAGACAGTGCGGCCGCTCGGGATGGCGCGCCACCAGCACCTTCTGCCACGAATTCAGCCGCGCATAGCTCTGGCGCAAGAGGCGGGTCGCCTGGGCCTCGAGCCGGCCGACCTCTTCGGCGATGTTGAGCCCGCTGTCAGTGGACAGATGGCGCAGCTCTTCGATCTTGCCTTCGAGCTCGGCGATCGGCCGTTCGAAATCGAGAAAATGGCGCATTGGCAGTCAGGCAATCTCGGCGGCGGAGGGAGCCTTGTCAACGCTGCGACCCCGTGCCGTGTCGCTCAGTTGCGCCGCGGGGGTCATTTGCGCTGGGCCAGGGGATGCGCGGTCTCGACCAGCCGGCGCAGCCGCGCGCTTTGCACATGGGTATAGATCTGGGTCGTCGCGATATCGGCGTGTCCCAGCATCTGCTGCACGCTGCGCAGATCGGCGCCGTGATCGAGCAGATGGCTGGCAAAGGCGTGGCGCAGCACATGCGGCGACAGCTTCTGTGGGTCGAGCCCGGCGGCCAGCGCCAATTCCTTCAACAGCTGGCCGCAGCGCTGCCGCGTCAGGTGGCCATCCGCGGCGCGCGACGGGAACAGCCAGCGCGCGGTTCTGGCGTCGGGCGGGTGGCGCTGCGGCAGGAACCGGGGACGGCATTCGAGATAGGCGGCGAGCGCCTCCTTCGCCGGCCCGCTCAGCGGCACCACCCGCTCCTTGCCGCCCTTGCCGCGCACCAGGAAGAATTGCGGGTCGCGCTGCGCCGCGGCCAGCGGCAGGCCGATCAGTTCGGAGACCCTGAGACCGGTCGCGTACAATAATTCGAGAAGGCAGCGCAGCCGGATGCCCTCGTCG
>DATCQF010000157.1:0-3207 GCA_036569735.1 Allostellaceae bacterium
GGGCGGCGCTGTCGATCGGCCTCTGCGCGGCCATCGTCGCGGCCAGCGTCCACGAGCCGCGCGTCCTGACGATACGGGTTCCATCCGGGCGCGGCGCGGCTGACGCGGCCGAGGCGCTGCCCTCGGGACCGCTCGAAGCCGAGCACCGCACGCTGGAATTGGGGTTGCGCACCTGGGTCGAGCGCCAGACCGGCCAACACCTCGGCTATGCCGAGCAGCTCTATACCTTTGGCGACCGCGACCGGCTGGCCGGCGACGCGGCGCTCGCGCTCCCCGCCCTGGTCGTCGCCTATCTGGCGCTGGTGCGCGAGGCGGGCTCGGGCGACGCCGGCCCGGGCGACGCCGGCCCGGGCGTCGCAGAATGGCGCGGCTGGTACCGCTATTTCCCGTGGGAGGATTGGCGTGAGGGAAAGCCCGCGCTGCTCGAACCGCTCGAGGCGCGGCTCGAGGGCTGGGCGGCAGCCGCCAAGGGCGACCCCGAGCGGCGGCTGCGCGCGGAGCGCCTCGGGCTCGCGTTCGGCCGGCACGGCGCGTCATGGAACGAGGAGCTCGTCCTCGAACGCTACGAACTCCTCTACGAAGCCGGGCTCGTCGCCGAAGCGGCGCGCGATCTGCGCCAGGAGGCGTCGCCCGAAGGCGGAGGCGCCACCGGGGTGGCGATGGCATCGGACCATCGCCGCATCCTGGCGACCGCGGTTGGCCGGCTGCGCGGCAAGATCAAATACCGCCCCGTCGTCTTCGAGCTGATGCCCCCCGCCTTCACCCTGCTGCAGCTGCAGCGCACCGTCGAGGCGCTCGCCGGGGTGCGCCTCCACAAGCAGAATTTCCGCCGCCTCGTCGAGCAGCAGGGTCTCGTCGAGGAAACCGGCGCGATGAGCGCGGCGACCGGCGGACGCCCCGCCCGCCTCGTCCGCTTCCGCCGCGAAGTCCTCCTCGAACGCCCCGCCCCCGGCCTGCGCCTGCGCCCGGGAAGGAGGGCGGCGGGGGCTTAGGCAACTCCCGGCCATGTCGGCCCGCACCCGCCGATGACGGTCTGCCATGCATCGCGGAATGGCGCGGGGGGTTGACGCGGCACGATTCGCCCTTATACTCATATCCAGCATAAGAGCTGCCGGCCGGGATAACCGTCCGGCTTTTCCGGGCATCCTAAATGCTCATATGGAGCATAAGTTATGCAACCACGCGTGCTTGATACTCCCGCCACCCGTCCCGCTCCGCCGTTTCCGCTGCCCGAGCTGTATGCCCGGGTCGAGCGCCATGTGCCGCGCTTCGAGTGGCCGATCATGGCCGAGGACATCGCCGCGATTCTGAAGCTGAAACGCGAGAAGAACGCGGTCATCCTCGCGCACAACTACCAGACCCCCGATATCTTCCACACCGTCGGCGACATCGTCGGCGACAGTCTGGCCCTGGCCCGCGAGGCGGCGCGCACCGATGCCGACGTGATCGTCCTGGCCGGGGTGCATTTCATGGCCGAGACTGCAAAGCTCTTGAACCCGGGGAAGACCGTGCTGATCCCCGATCTCGAAGCCGGCTGCTCGCTCGCCGCCTCGATCACCGCCGACGACATCAGGCTGATGCGGGCGCGCCATCCCGGCGTCCCGATCGTCACCTACGTCAATACCTCGGCCGCGGTGAAGGCGGAATCCGACATCTGCTGCACCTCGGGCAACGCCAGGAAGATCATCGAGGCCCTGGGCGTCCCCAAGGTGATCATGCTGCCCGACGAATACCTCGCGCAAAACATCGCCGCCCAGACCAAGGTCGAGATCATCGCCTGGAAGGGCCATTGCGAGGTCCATGAGCGCTTCACCCCGGAGGACATCCGCGGCCTGCGCGAGACCCATCCCGGCATCACGATCCTCGCCCACCCCGAATGCCCGCCCGAGGTCGTCGCCGAATGCGACTTCGCCGGGTCGACCGCGGCGATGGCCGATTATGTCGGCCAGAAGCGCCCGGCGCGCGTCGTCCTCCTCACCGAATGCTCGATGAGCGACAACGTCGCGCTGCAATACCCCGATCTCGACTTTGTGCGCCCGTGCAATTTGTGCCCGCATATGAAGCGGATCACCTTGAAGAACATCCGCCGCGCGCTCGAAACCATGACCCACGAGGTGACGATCGCCCCCGAGATCGCCGACCGCGCCCGCATGGCCGTCGAGCGCATGCTGGCGATCGGCTGAGCCGGGCTTTTTTGAGCGTCATCCCCGGGCTTGGCCCGGGGATCCACGTGGATGGCCGGGACAAGCCCGGCCATGACGGAATGGGGGGTCAATCGGTGCTCCGTATCCTGATCGAGCCGATCGTCCGGGCGGCACTCCTCGAAGATCTGGGGCGCGCCGGCGACATCACATCGGATGCGATCGTGCCCGCCGACGCGCCGATCGACGCGGTCATCGCGGCGCGCCAGCCGGGGGTCGTCGCCGGGCTCGAGGCCGGGCTCCTCGCTTTCGAGCTACTCGACCCGGCCCTCTCCATCGAGCTTCTGTGCGCCGACGGGAGCCGGGTCGAGCGCGGCCAGAGGGTCGCGCGCCTTAGCGGCCGGGCGCGGCCGGTGCTCGCGGCCGAGCGCACCGCGCTCAACCTGATATGCCGGCTCTCCGGCGTCGCCACCGCGACCCGTGAGCTGGTCGATGCGATCCTCGGCACCAAGGCCCGGATCGTCTGCACGCGCAAGACCACCCCGGGCCTGCGCATCCTCGAAAAGGAGGCGGTGCGCTCGGGCGGCGGCGCGAACCATCGATTTGGCCTCGACGACGCGATGCTGATCAAGGACAACCACATCGCGGTTGCCGGCGGGGTCGGGCCGGCGCTCGAACGGGCCCGCGCCCATGCCGGGCACCTCGTCAAGATCGAGCTCGAGGTCGACACCCTGGACCAGCTCGCCGAGGCATTGGAGCACGGGGTCGACGCGGTACTCCTCGACAACATGGACCCCGACACCCTGCGCCGCGCCGTCGCGATGGTCGCTGGCCGCGCGGTGACCGAGGCCTCGGGCCGCATCACCCGCCAGACCGCGCCCGCCATCGCCGCCGCCGGGGTCGATTTGATCTCGTCGGGCTGGATCACCCACAGCGCCCCGATCCTCGATCTCGGCCTCGATATCGCATAGGCGTGCGACACCTTGCATCTTTCCTGCCCGTCATGCCCGCGCAAGCGTCGCGCAAGCGGGTATCCAGGGCGACCGACACGGGCGATCTCCTGGAC
>DATCQF010000158.1:0-2375 GCA_036569735.1 Allostellaceae bacterium
CTATGGGCCGACCCTGGTGTGCGGCTTTGCGCGGATCTGGGGCTATCCCGTCGGCATCGTCGCCAATAACGGTATTCTTTTCTCCGAAAGCGCCCTCAAGGCCGCGCATTTCATCGAATTGTGCGCCCAAAGGGGCGTGCCGCTGGTGTTTCTGCAGAACATCACCGGCTTCATGGTCGGCCGGAAATACGAGAATGCCGGGATCGCCAAGGACGGCGCCAAGATGGTGACCGCGGTCGCCACCGCGGGAGTGCCCAAATTCACTGTGATCATCGGCGGCAGCTTTGGCGCCGGCAATTACGGGATGTGCGGGCGCGCCTACGGCCCGCGGTTTTTGTGGATGTGGCCGAACGCGCGGATTTCGGTGATGGGGGGCGAGCAGGCCGCCTCGGTTTTGGCGCAGGTGCGGCGCGATGGCATGAGCGCGCGCGGCGAGGACTGGAGCGCCGACGACGAAGCCGCGTTCAAGGCGCCGATCCGGGCCCAGTACGAAACCCAGGGCCACCCCTATTACGCCAGCGCGCGGCTGTGGGACGACGGCATCATCGACCCGGCCGAGACCAGGCTCGTCTTGGCGCTGTCGATCTCCGCCGCGCTGAATGCGCCGGTAGAGCCGACGCGGTTCGGCGTCTTCCGGATGTGAGCTGAAAATGATGTGCGATCAGAAGCGCGGCGAAGCCGCTGAAGAATTGAACAATGAGACAGTGAGGCAGTGAGGTGCCGAGCGCGCCCAATCTCATTGCCTCGCTGCCTCATTGTGGAGTTTCCGGCGCTGCGCGCCCGCACCGCGGCGACTGATGTTTTCCAAGATCCTGATCGCCAACCGCGGCGAGATCGCCTGCCGCATCATTCGCACCGCGCGGCGCATGGGGATCGCTACGGTCGCGGTTTATTCCGAGGCCGATGCGGGGGCGCTGCACGTGGCGATGGCCGACGAGGCACGGCTGATCGGCCCGGCGGCGCCGCGACACAGCTATCTCGACGGCGCGGCGGTCATCACGGCGGCGCAACAGAGCGCCGCGCAGGCGATCCACCCCGGCTACGGCTTTCTGTCGGAGAACGCTGATTTCGCCGAGGCCTGCGCCGCGGCGGGGCTCGTTTTTATCGGCCCCTCGCCGGCGGCGATCCGCACGATGGGGTCGAAGGCGGCGGCGAAGGCGCTGATGGAGGCGCACGGCGTGCCGGTGGTGCCAGGCTATCACGACGCCGACCAGGACCCCGCGCACCTCCTCGCCGAGGCCGGGAAAATCGGCTTTCCGGTCATCATCAAGGCGTCGGCCGGCGGCGGTGGGCGCGGCATGCGCATCGTCAACGAGGCCGGGGAGTTCGCCCGCGCGCTCGACGGCGCGAGGCGCGAGGCGGCGGGCGCGTTCGGCGACGACCGGGTGCTGATCGAGCGCTACCTCGAGCGCCCGCGCCATATCGAGGTTCAGGTGTTCGGCGACACGCACGGCAATGCCGTGCACCTCTTCGAGCGCGACTGCTCGATCCAGCGGCGCCACCAGAAGATCGTCGAGGAGGCGCCGGCCCCAGGGCTCGATGCCGCGCACCGCAAGGCCATGGGTGAGGCGGCGCTCGCAGCGGTACGCGCGGTCGGCTATGCCGGCGCCGGCACGGTCGAGTTCGTCGTGCCAACCGGCCCGAAAAAAGGCGATGCGTTCTACTTCATCGAGATGAACACGCGCCTCCAGGTCGAGCATCCGGTGACCGAGGCGGTGACCGGGCTCGACCTCGTCGAATGGCAGTTGCGCGTGGCGGCGGGCGAAGCATTGCCGCTGCGCCAGGAGGAGATCAGGCTCCGGGGCCACGCGATCGAGGTTCGGCTTTATGCCGAAAACCCGGCGCGCGGCTTCCTCCCGGCCACCGGCACGCTCTACGCCCTCGATCTGCCCGGGGGCCCAAGCCTCGGCCTCGAGAGCGGCGTGCGGGTCGAGACCGGGGTGCGGGCGGGCGACAGGGTGACCCCGTTCTACGACCCGATGATCGCCAAGATCATCGCCTGGGGCGAGGACCGCGCCGCCGCCCGCGCTCGCCTGGCACGCGCGCTCGGGGACACCGCGCTCGTCGGGGTCGCGACCAATCTCGGCTTTCTCGCGCGCATCCTCGGCGATCCCGAATTCGCCGCCGGCAGGGTCGACACCGGGTTTATCGAGCGGCGGCGCGCGACGCTCCTGGCGCCGCCGGGGCCGGTACCCGAGATTGCGCTTGCCGCGGCGGCGCTCCACCGGCTGCTCCTTCGCGAGGAGGCCGCAATTGCCGGCCCAGCCGGCCCGCGTGGGGGCGACCGGTTCAGCCCATGGGCCGGGACCGATGGCTGGCGGCTCAACCTCGCGGCGGCGGCGCAGACTTTGCTGTTCCGCTGCGGCACCGAGGAG
>DATCQF010000159.1:0-6310 GCA_036569735.1 Allostellaceae bacterium
TCCACGTGGATCCCGGGGACAAGCCCAGGGCAATCGAATTTGGCCTGCCCACTCCCTCCCCCATCATGGGGGAGGGCCGGGGTGGGGGTGAATTGGGCGCTTGGCATCCCGACCGAACTGGCGAAGCAGCACGATCACCCCCAGCCAACCCTCCCCCATCAAGGGGGAGGGCTTTCAAATGCGATTGCCCTGGGGCAAGCTCGGGGATGACGATTGGGGAGAGCTGTACGAACCTGAGTGGATAATCGCCTCTAATGGTCGAAGCCGAACAGCTTTTGCGCGTTGTGATGGAGGATCTTGTCGGTGTCGGCCTTGGGCAGGCCGAGGCGCTCGATATAGGCGAAGGTCTCCTTGTAGGTCTCGTAATCCTGCAGGACCGGATAGTCGCTGCCGGTCACCAGATGGTCGGCGCCGAAGGCTTCGAGCGCGCAGGTGAACGCGGCCTTCGAGCCGTAGCACACCGTGTCGTACCAGAACTTCTTGGCCGTGACGCTCGGCGCCTCGGCGAGGCCCTGGTGCCCGCTCGGGCTCTGCCCCTGCTGGTCGAGGCGGTGGAGCAGCATCGGGATGGGTCCGCCCAGATGCGGCACGATGAACTTGATGTTGGGATAGCGGTGCGGGATCTGCTTTGCGATCATGTGCAGGACAAAGGTCGCATCCTCAAGCGAGGTGCCGACCGACGAGCGCCATTTGTAATCGACGATGAGCGGCGAGCAGATCCCGCTCCCCGCCGGATGTACGAAGAGGACGGCGCCGCGCCGGTTCATCTCGGCATAGAGCGGCTCGAACTCGGTCTCGGCGATCGACCGGTCGAAACAGGTGATGTTCATGTTGACGCCGACGCAGCCCAGCTGGTCGAAGCCGCGCTCCATCTCCTTCAGCGCCGCGTCGATGTGCGGCAAGGGCAGCATGACGTAAGACGCGATCCGCTTTGGATAGCGGTGCGCAAAATCGGCATAGCCGTCGTTGAGCATCTGGACGGCTTTGACGCATTCCGCCTCGTCCGGTAGGTAGGGCGGGTGGTTTGGCGACAGCACCTGCTTCTCGACCCCGGCCTCATCCATCCACTTGAAACGGTTCTCGATGTCCTCCGGCGAATCCGAGAACGGGTGCAGCGCCATCCCGCGCTTGACCGGCAGATGCGTCGGCGAGGCAAACCGGTCGCCCATCAACCGGCTGAAATTCTTCGGCGTATAGTGCGCGTGGACATCGCAGATCATCAGGCACTTCCTTCTTCCAGGCTGTCGGCTGTCGGGTACAAGTGAGTATCGGCCCATCATGGTAAGCGCCGTCGGCGCAGCCGGGCAAGGTGCCGCAATCGCTGGTGCGAAGTCACGGGCCGGCGGAAATTGATTGATCGGCGGGGGCCTCGCCCATAGGGTCGGCTGACCGGGGCTTGCTGCGCGCGAGACCTGAAGGATCCCATGCCGCCTGAACCTGCCCCGCCGCCGCGCCTTGGGCCGAGATTGGTGACCGGCATCGGGCTCTTGCTCGCGGTTGCCGCGACGCTCGCTGCTCCGGAGGGCGTGCCGCTGGAGGGTCTGGGCACCCGGATTTTCGTGCCGTTGCCCGATTGGCTGATCATCGGGACGATGGCCGCGGTTGCTCTCGCGAGCCTGATTTTCATCGCCAGGAGCCTTCCTTCGCGACCGCCGGGCAAGGACGAGCTCGAGCGCTATCACGAGCCGCAAAAGCTGTCGCCGATCCTCGCCGTGCTGCTCATCGTGATGGCGCTGACGCCCGGCGCCATCCTCGGCGGGACCCTTTATTGGCTCGCCCGGTCGGAGGTCCACCCGGGCCTTGCCGGCATCACCGCCGACGCTGCGCCATCGCCGCCGCCCGGCGCGATCGACGAGCGGGCGGCGGGACCGGCATCGCCGGTGACGACGGGGCTGATCGGCGCGCTGGCGCTGCTCGCGGCGTTCGGGAGCCTGGGCGTCGTGGCGTGGCTGTGCCTCGCCGGTCGTCTGCAGCGCGGCACGGCCGGCGTTGCGCCCCGGCACAGAGAGCTCGCCGCGGCAGTCGAGGACAGCCTAGAGGATTTGCGGCGCGAACCCGACGCGCGGGCCGCGATCATCAAGATCTACCGCAATTTCGAACGCGTGCTCGCCGCCGCCGCGTTGCCGCGCCGGCCATGGCAGACCCCGATGGAGTTCATGCGCGCGGTGCTCGGAAAGGCGCCATTGCCGCCGGACCCGATACAGAGCCTCACCGGCCTCTTCGAATTGGCCCGCTTCAGCCGACACCCGGTCGGCGCCGCCGAGCGCGAGAGCGCCTGGCGATCCCTCATAGAGATCCGCGCCGCGCTGGAGCGCGAAAGACAGCCCCCCGATGCCGCGCAGTCGTAACGGCCTCCGGCGTGAACGGCACTGGCCGTGGACCGTGGCGGGTTATGCCGTGCTGTTTGCGGTGGCCGCCGCGGCGACCGCCTTCATCTACGATTCCGCCGCTCCCGCCAGCCGGGCCGGGGTGATCCGGGTCGCCGTCGCCTTTGTGGCCGGGGTGCTGCTGATCCGCATCAGGCGCTGTTTCCGCAGCGAGGGGGACCCGCCCTCCGCCTTCGCGGATGCCCTGATCCGTCAGCCGGTCGCGCCCAAGCTCGATCCCGGCTTTGTCAAGCTGCGCGAAGACGTCGCTAACGGCAGCGCCAGCCGCGCGTTTTTCGACAAGATCCTGTGGCCGCGCCTGGCTGCGCTGGCCCGGGCGCGGGGGGCTCAAAGCGACCTGACGCTGCCCGCCGAGCGCGCTTGGCGCACCCGCGGCCCGTCGCGCCGGACCATTGCCGCGCTGCTCGACGATATCGAGCGCCCGAGGGCCACCCGGCCGTGAAAATCACCGATGTCGAGGCGTGCTGCCGCCGGGTGCTCGACGCGCTGTCGGAGGTCATCGTCGGCAAGGACGATTTCCTGCGCCGCCTCCTCGCCGGGGTCCTCGCCAACGGGCACATCCTGATCGAGGATTATCCCGGGCTGGCGAAGACGCTGATCGCCCGGCTCCTGGGCGAGGCCTTGGACCTCGGCTTCAAGCGGATCCAGTTCACCCCGGACCTCTTGCCCGGCGACATCACCGGAAGCTTTCTCTACGACCAGCGCGAGGCCCGCTTCGAGTTCCGCCGCGGCCCCATATTCACCCAGCTGCTGCTCGCCGACGAGATCAACCGCGCAACTCCCAAAACCCAATCGGCGCTGCTCGAGGCGATGCAGGAAGGCCAGGTCACGGTCGAAGGCGAATCCTACAAGCTCGACACGCCGTTTCTAGTCATCGCCACGCAAAACCCGATCGATCTCGAAGGCACCTACGCGCTGCCCGAGGCGCAGCTCGACCGCTTCATCATGCGGATCGCGGTCGGTTATCCCGGGCGCGAGGAGGAACGCGAAATCCTGTCGCGCCGCCGGGCGCGCCGCACCGAAGAGGTGCACATCGCAAAAATCGTCTCGCGCGCCGAGCTCCTCCTGATGCAGGCGGCGCTCGAAGACGTGCACGTCGACCCGTCGATCGAGGCGTACATCGTCGACATCGCGCGCGCGACGCGCGAGGACCAGCGGGTGTCGCTCGGCGCGTCGCCGCGCGGCAGCCTTGCCCTGTTGCGGCTGGCCCGGGCCGAGGCGGCGCTGCGCCGCAGCGATTTCGTGACCCCGGACGACGTCAAGAGGGTGGCGGTGCCGGCCCTGGCGCATCGCATCATCCTGCGGCCCGAGCTGTGGGTTTCGCGGATTTCCCCGGGCGACATCGTCGAGGAGATCCTGAACCGGGTGCCGACCCCCCAGGCGGTGGAGCAGGCGGTCGATCCGGCGGCCGATAGGTGATCCCGCGCGCGACCCCGCTTGCCTTCGCGGTGGCGACCGTGATCGGCTGGGCGCTGGTGCTCGGTATTCTGGCCGATCGCGCCGAATTGTTCGTTGCGGCAATCCCGCTCGCCGCCGGGCTGCTCGGCGTCGGGCCGCGAACCCGAGCGCCGCGGCTGGAGCTGCGCCAGGAGATCTCCGCCGACCGTCTTGCCGAGGGCGACCGGGTCGTGGTCAGCGTGCATGTGGCGGCGACGGGCCCGGTCGCGATGATCGAGGTTCTGGTCGCACTGCCGCCGCCCATTGAGATCGCCGCCGGCAGCAACCGGGTCGTTCTCGCCATCGGTCCGGACGCCGAGGAAGGCTGGAGCTTTGCGGCGCGGTGCCCGGCGCGCGGCCGGTTCGACCTCGGCACGGTGTACTTCCGGGTGTGGGACCGCTCGGGGATGGCGGTCAGCGAGAGCCGCCAGGCGAGCCCGACGCCGATTTCGGTTTATCCCTATGTCGCGCCGATCCGCCATGTGCCGCGGCCGGTGCGCACCCAGCTGTCGTTCGGCAATTACGTGTCGCCGGGGCTCGGCGAGGGGATCGAACCGGGCGAAATCCGGCCGTTTTTGCCCGGCGACCGGACCCGCCGCATCAACTGGCGCGTCTCACTGCGCCGCCAGCAGCTCTACGTCACGCAATTCCATGAGGAGCGCAGTGCCGATGTCGTGCTGCTGCTCGACGCGCTCTCGAATACGGGCGCCGCGCCCTATGCAACGCTCGACGCGTCGGTGCGCGCCGCCGCCGCGCTCGCCGGCGCCTATCTCGCGCGCAAGGACCGTGTCGGGTTTGTCGAGTTCGGCGGGTTTCTGCGCTGGATCAACCCGGCAACCGGGCGGCGCCAGGGTGCGGCGCTGGTCGAGGCCCTGCTCCCCGCGGCGACCCATTTCAGCTATGTCGTGCCGCAACTCGACCGGTTGCCGGCGCGGGTCTTGCCGCCACGGGCGCTGGTCATCGCGCTGAGCCCCCTCTCCGACGAGCGGTTCGTCACGGCGCTGATCGACCTCGTGGCGCGCGGCTTCGACGTGGTCGTGCTGGCGGTGTCGCCGATCGAGGCGACCCGGCTTGTGCTTGGAGGCTCGCTCCTCGACGATGTGGCGTGCCGGCTGTGGGCGATGGAGTGGCAGGCGAGGGTCGACGGGCTGCGCCGTCACGGCCTCGCGATCGTCGAGTGGCATCCCGGCACACCGCTCGACGCCGTGCTCGCCCCAATCGCCCGGTCGCGGCCGCGCTCGGCGGCACGGCGATGAACCGCTGGTGGTCCCTGTTGCCGGTGGGTGTCATGGCGGCGGTGCCGGTCTGGACCGCTCCGTCCGCGCCGGTCGTCGCGCTCGAAGCGACTGCCTGCCTGTTCTGCGCGCTCGGCGTGTTCGGGCGCAGCGCGGGCCCGGTAACCGCCGGCGGGTGCATCGCGATGATCGGCTACACATTCGCCCTGTGGTCCGGGAATGAGGGCGTCGACCTGGTCGGCGCGGCGGTCTTCGGCCTCGCTTTGCTCTTCGTGCTCCAGATCAGCGAGTTCGCGCGGCGTTTTCACGGCGCCCAGATCGCCAACGACGTCATGCGGGCGCAAACCAGTTATTGGCTGGGACGCGCCGCCCTTATCGCCGGCGCGATCGCATTGCTGACGCTCGGCGGCTCGGCGGTGGCCGCGATCGTGCCCGGAACGGGTCGCGCGGTGATCGCCGGGCTCGGCGCGATCATCGCATTCGCGGGCGTGCTCTATGGCGGAATCACCCGCAGATCAGCCTAAACGTTGGGCAAGACAATGAACCCGTGATATTGATACCAATCGCGATTTTGTTCGTCATCGTGCTTTAATTCGAGATCACTTTCTTCAAGCTTTACCTTTTCAGGCACGAAAAAACTGTCGTCGTCCATATCGGGAACAGCGAAAACAATTCCACCTTCCCAAACGAGATGTCCTCTGCACGTGAACTCTTGCCGGCCGAGCCGTACCCGAAAAACAACCGATGGGTGTTCCTGGTCATCAGACATCGCAGACTCGCCTCGCCAGTTCGCTGGGTGCGGGTCCAGCATAGCCTATGGCCGCCGGCGCGCTAGTCTAAGGGGCGAGGCTAGGTCGGGTCGCGCCGCCAATCCTCTTGCGCATGAAGACGCGCTCGTAACCGGAATCGGTGCCGCGCCCGGTCTCCTCGTAGCCGATCGCGGCGTAGAGGCGCTGGTTCTCGGTCATTGTCCGATGCGTATAGAGACGGATCTCGGAGTAGCCGCGGCGCAGCGCTTCCGTCTCGGCAAAGGCGAGCAGCCGCCGGCCGAGGCCGGAGCCCTGATGCGCCGGAGCGACCGCGATATTGTCGAGCAGCAGATGGTCCGGCCTTGGCAGCAGTACGATAATGCCGGCCGGGGAGGGGCCTTCCCCGATCACCCACACGACGCCTTCGGCAACCCGCGCGGCGTAATCGTCGAGCATCGGTCCGGGCGGCATTCCAATGCGCGCGACATACCCCCGATAAGCC
>DATCQF010000160.1:0-4827 GCA_036569735.1 Allostellaceae bacterium
TCAGCGACATCGAGGCCGGGCTCGGCTCGAGCTACACCGCCGACACAATTCAGGCGCTGCGCCGGCGCTCTCCGCGCACCCGTTTCGTCTGGCTGATGGGTGGCGACAACCTCGCCCAGCTGCCATATTGGAAGCGCTGGCAAGACATCGTCCGCAGCGTTCCGCTTGCCGTTTTCGACCGGCCCGGCACCGCGCTCAGGGCGCTCGCGGGGAAGGCGGCACAGCGCTTTGCCCGGGCGCGAATCCCGCTCACGGCGGCGCGCCGTCTGGCATCGATGGCGCCGCCCGCCTGGGTGTTTTTCCACACCACGCTCGACCCGCGTTCGGCCACCCGGATACGCAGCGAAAGATTGTTGCAAACCCTGACGGAGAAAAAACCCGAAGTGACTGCTGAAGCCATCGCCATCGCCACCGCCAACGCCACCACCATCGCCACTGGGGCGCCGCGCCGCCGGCAACGGCTTCCCGCGCCGGAATTGCTCCGCCGCGTCATCGACAGCCTCGAAGACGGCAAGGCCGAGGGGATCGTGACGATCGACCTCGCCGGCAAGACCACGATCGCCGACTACATGGTGGTCGCGTCGGGCCGCTCGTCGCGCCAGGTGGTCGCGCTGGCCAATCATCTGGAACAGACCCTCCCCGGCCGCATCGCGACCGAGGGCAAAGCCCAGGGCGACTGGGTGCTGATCGACGCCGGCGATGTCATCGTGCACATCTTCCGGCCGGACATCCGCATCTATTACAATCTGGAAAAGATGTGGGGCGAGGCGCGGCCCGCTAGCGAGGCCGATGGCGCGCTCGATACCGAGACCGAGGCCGAGGCCGGGGTCGCGCCCGAACCCGCCTGGCAACAGGCGCCCCGGGAGACGCCCAGCAACAGGCCGACCGCGATCCGCCTCTATCTCCTCGCCATCGGCCGGCTGCGGCGCGGCCCGCTTTACGAGGTGCAGGCGCTCTATGCCGGGCGCATCGCGCCGCCGGTGACGATCGTCGAGCTCGAGGAAAAGCGCCGCCTGCCGCCCGCCGCATTAAAGCTGCGCGAGGCCGAGCTGATCCTCGCCGCGCGGCCCGCCGGCGCCCGCCTCGTCGCGCTCGACCCGGGCGGCGCGAGCTGGACCAGCCGCGATCTCGCCGATCGCCTCGCGGGCTGGCGCGATGGCGGCGCAAGCGCCCTCGCCTTTGCGATCGGCGGCGCCGAGGGGCTCGGGCCAAGGGTCATCGAGAGCGCCGATGCGGTGATGTCATTGGGCGCGATGACCTGGCCCCATTTCCTGGTGCGCGGCATGCTGCTGGAGCAGCTCTACCGGGCCCAGCAGATCCTCGCCGGCCACCCCTACCACCGGGAGTAACCCGACCATGCGCATAACGAGCGTCCGCGACATCGTCGCGCCGATCAGTTCGGCGATCGCCAACGCCTATATCGATTTCAGCAAGATGACGGCGAGCGTCGTCGCGATCCATACGGACCTCGTGCGCGGGGGCAAGCCGGTCGTCGGCTTCGGCTTCAACTCGAATGGGCGCTATGCCGTGCAGGGGCTGTTGCGCGAGCGCTTTATCGCGCGCCTCGCCGAGGCCGAACCCGCCGCGCTCCTCGACGACAGCGGGCTGATCGACCCGGCCCGGGCCTGGGCGGTGATGATGGCGAACGAAAAGCCCGGCGGCCACGGCGAGCGTTCGGTCGCGGTCGGCGTCCTCGACATGGCGCTGTGGGATCTGCGCGCCAAGGCCGAGGGAGTGCCGCTGTGGCGCCTCCTCGCCGACCGCTACAACAATGGGAAAGCCGATCCGCGCGCCTGGGTCTATGCCGCCGGCGGGTATTATTATCCGGGCAAGGGCATCGAGGCGCTGCAGGACGAAGTGAGGCATTACCGGGACCTCGGCTATGCCTGCGTCAAGATCAAGATCGGCGGAGTACCGTTGCCTGAGGATTTGCGGCGGATCGAGGCGGTGCTGGCGGTGGTCGGCGACGGCGAAAACCTCGCGGTCGACGCCAACGGGCGCTTCACCCTCGACGAGGCCGTCGCCTATGCCGACGCGCTCGCCCCCTATGGCTTGCGCTGGCACGAGGAGCCGCTCGACCCGCTCGATTACGCTGCACACGCGACCCTGGCCGAACGCTACGCCCCGCCGCTGGCGACCGGCGAGAACCTTTTCTCGATGCAGGATGCGCGCAACCTGATCCGCCACGGCGGCCTCAGGCCCGATCGCGACGTGCTGCAGTTCGACCCGGCATTGTCGTATGGGCTCGTCGAATACCTGCGCACCCTCGACATGCTGGCCGGGCACGGCTGGCCGGCAGGGCGTTGCGTGCCGCATGGCGGCCACCAGTTCGCGCTCAACATCGCGGTCGGATTGGGGCTCCGCGGCAACGAATCCTACCCCGACGTGTTCGCTCCGTTCGGTGGCTTCGCCGACGATTGCCCGGTCGAAAACAGCCTCGTCCGCCTGCCCGACATCCCCGGCATCGGCTTCGAGGCCAAAGCCGCGCTCTACCGTGTCATGCGTCCGCTGGCGGAGGGGTAAGCGCCAGCTCAATCAGAAATATCGTCATTGCGAGCGAAGCGAAGCAATCTCGACAGATCGACTACGAACGGCACGAGATTGCTTCGTCGCTTCGCCCTCGCAATGACCAGCGATTTTGCGCCATAGTCTCGGCTCGCCTGCAGATCGAGAGGCCGGGCATGAGGCGCCGCGAGTTCATAGCGCTTGTCGGGGGCGGGGCGGTGGCATGGCCGCTCGCCGGAAACGCCCAGCAGCCCGAGCGGTTGCGCCGGGTTGGCGTGCTGATCGCGTTTCCCGAGAACGACCCGCTCGCTCAGGCGAGCGTGAGGGCCTTTGCGCGAGCGCTAGCGGGTTTCGGATGGGTCGAGGGCAAGAATATCCGGATCGACTACCGCTTTGCGGCGGGCGATCCATCTCTCTTCAAGACTTATGCAGGGGAACTGGTGGCTCTGACGCCGGATGTAATTCTGGCAAGCACTCCGGCGGCCATTGCTGCGGTCCGGCAGCAGACGCCAACAATACCTGTTGTCTTCGTATTCGTGATCGATCCCATTGGGCTCGGGCTTGTTCAGAGCCTCGCGCGACCCGGCGGCAATACCACCGGATTCGGTACCTTCGAGGCGCCGATCATGGGGAAATGGCTGCAATTGCTCAAGGAAATCGCACCAGCCGTCACCCGGGTCGCGGTCATCTTCAACCCGGAAACCACCGTTGCCCCATCGTTCAACAGCGCGCTCGAGATGGCCGCCCCGGCCTTCGGGATGAGGGTGACGCCCGTACCGGTGCACGACGATTCGGGCCTCGAACAAGCGATTGCTACCCACGCGCGCGAGCCGGGAGGCGGCCTGATCACTCTGCCGGACAGCTTTAACATTGCACACCGCGATACGATCATTGCCGCCGCAGCCCGTCACCGTTTGCCCCTGATGGGTCTTGGCGACATTTTTCCCCGGAGTGGCGGCCTGATGTCCTATTTCTTCGATCCGGTCGACGTGTTCGCGCAGGCCGCATCGTACATCGACCGCATTCTCAAGGGTGCCCGTCCCGCTGATCTCCCGGTGCAGCTGCCGACGAAATACTTGCTGGTCATCAACCTGAAGACCGCGAAAGCGCTCGGCCTCACGGTGCCGCAGTCGCTGCTGCAGCGCGCCGACGAGGTCATAGAGTGAGGCGCCGCAAATTCATGACCCTTGTTGGCGCCGCGGCAGCCGCGGCGCCGTTCGCCGCGCGTGCGCAACAGGGTGACCGGGTGCGGCGCGTCGTCGTGCTTCAGGCAGCGGGGAGCGCTCCGCAAGAGGCTCGTTACGCGGCATTCCGGGAGGCGCTCCAGCAGCTGGGCTGGACCGATGGCAGCAACCTGCGGATCGAGCGCCGCGTCGCCGGTGACGATGCTGACCGCATGCGCCAGTATGCGGCGGAATTGGCCGCGCTTTCACCGGATGTCATCGTGGCCGCCGGCGGTTCGGTCGAGCGCTTGCTGCGGGCGACGCGGACCGTGCCGATCGTGTTTGTGGTCGTCCCCGATCCCGTCGGGTCTGGCCTCGTCGATCGCTTGTCGCGGCCGGGCGGCAACGCCACCGGCTTTATGCAGTTTGAATACAGCTTGTGCGCGAAATGGCTGGAGCTGCTTAAGGAGATCGCGCCGGGGGTGAGGCAGGTGGCGGTCCTCAGGGACCCCGCCGTAACCGCCGGGGTCGGCCAGTTCGCCGTCATCCAATCCGTCGCGCCGTCGCTCCTGGTGGAGGTAAGTCCGATCAATCTTAACGACGCCGGCGAGATCGAGCGCGCCGTGACGGCGTTCGCGGCCTCCCCGAATGGCGGCCTCATCCTGACGGCAGGCGCGCTGGGGGCAATCCATCGCGATCTGATCATCGCGCTGGCGGCGCGGCACAAGCTGCCTGCGGTCTACTCCAACCCGATCCATGCCGCCGCGGGCGGCTTGGCCTGCTACGGGGCTGATTTTATCGACCAATACCGGCTCGCGGCCGGCTACGTCGACCGTATCCTCAAGGGCGAGAAGCCAGCCGACCTCCCGGTGCAGGCGCCGACCAGGTACAAGCTGGTGATCAACCTCAAGACCGCCACGGCGCTCGGCCTCACCGTGCCGCAAACGCTGCTCGCCCGCGCCGACGAGGTCATCGAATGAGAAGGCGCGCATTCATAACGCTTATCGGCGGTGCCGCGGCAACATGGCCGCTCGCCGGGCACGCGCAGCAGCCGGGCAAGGTTTACCGGATTGCCATCGTCATCACTTCGGGTTCGGTCGAATTCCTGAACGAGGCGAAAAACCCTCGGAGCTGGGGGCCGTTCTTTGAGGAGCTGCGC
>DATCQF010000161.1:0-2782 GCA_036569735.1 Allostellaceae bacterium
GGCGTCCTGTGCCGCGACGCCGCCGATCCCGACCATTTCTACCTGATCGGCGAATGGCGCGACATCGAGGAGCACCGGCGCATTCGCGAGCTCGTGGCGCGCGAGATCCGGCCGGAATTCGTGACACTGATCGAGGGCGGCCATTTCGTGCCCAGCTATGCCGAGATCGTGTCGATGACACCGCAAGACGTGCTCGACGAGGCGCAGCAGGCATAATCGGCGGTTGACCGGCCGGCCGGGCGCTCACTCGCTCATCGCCGCGCCTGAAAAAATCGGCGCAAGAGGTCGCCGGCGGTGCGCTCGGCGATGCCGCCGTAAATCTCCGGGCGGTGATGGCAGGTCGGCTGGTCGAAGATGCGCGGGCCGTGCTCGACCCCGCCGCCTTTCGGGTCGTAGGCGGCGAAATAGAGCCGGCGGATACGCGCCAGGCCAGTTGCCGCGGCGCACATCGGGCAGGGCTCCAGCGTGACGTAGAGATCGCAGCCGGCGAGACGCTTGGCGCCAAGCTGTCTGGCGCCTTCCCGCAACACCAGCATCTCGGCATGCGCGGTCGGATCGCGATCGCGCTCGACCCGGTTTCCGGCAGCGGCGATGATGGTTCCGGCGCCATCGACCAAGACCGCGCCGACCGGCACCTCGCCCTCGGCGCCGGCCGCCGCCGCCTCGTCGAGCGCGCGCGCCATTGCCTCCGGCCCCAGTGGCGCAGGAGGTGGCGCAGTTGGCGGCGGCGTCGCGGTCATCGGCGGCAATTGCCGAGACCCGCGGTCCGGTCTATGTCGTCACTGCGCATCGCCTGCCTCATCCGCGCCAACCCGGGTCCCCACCATGGCACAACCCACGATCGGCCTCACCCGCGACGATGAAATGCCCATTGGGGAAATGCCCGGCGGCTGCAGCTTTGTCGCGGCGGCTGCCCGATGAAAAGCAGCGTGTCTCCGCCGGCCGAGGGCCCCCGGCGCATCGCAAAAGTGCTGGCGCGCGCCGGGCTGTGCTCGCGGCGCGACGCCGAGCGCTGGATCGCCGAGGGGCGGGTCGCGGTCGATGGCGCCGTCTTGACCAGCCCGGCGGTCACGGTGACCGCGGAGAACGAGATCCGGGTCGACGGCAAGCCGTTGCCCGAACCGGAACGGGCGCGGCTGTGGCGCTTTCACAAGCCGGCCGGGCTTGTCACCACGCATAAGGACGAGAAGGGCCGGGCGACAGTGTTCGGCGCGCTGCCGGCAGAGTTGCCGCGCCTTGTCTCGATCGGCCGTCTCGACCTCAATTCCGAGGGGTTGTTGCTCTTGACCAACGACGGCGCGCTCGCCCGCCGCCTCGAACTCCCGGCGACCGGCTGGGTGCGCCGCTACAAGGTGCGGGTGCACGGGTTCGTCGACCCGGCGAGGCTCGCCGCGCTGGCGCGCGGCACCACCGTCGACGGCATCGCCTATGGCCCGATCCGCGCCCAGCTCGAACGCCAGCAGGGCTCCAACGCGTGGATCACCCTGTCGCTGCAGGAGGGCAAGAACCGCGAGGTGCGGCGCGTTCTCGAACATCTGGGATATCCGGTCACCCGGCTGATCCGCCTTGCCTACGGGCCGTTCCAGCTCGGTCATCTGGCGCGCGGCGCGATCGAGGAGGTGCTGAAAAAGGTGCTCGAGGAACAGCTCGGCAAGAGTTCGCACGGCGATCCCCAATCCGGCAATCACGGCACCGCAAAGCGGGCGCCGCGCCGCTCGCCTCGCCCCCGCGGTAACCCTCCCCCGCAATCCCCGGGTCAAGCCCGGGGAGGGGAGGGCAGGGTGGGGGCAATGCGGCGAGCCAGCCCCTCACCCCAGCCCTCTCCCCGCACGCGGGGAGCCGGTCCCTCACCCCAGCCCTCTCCCCGCACGCGGGGAGAGGGAGTCGCGGCGAAGCCGCGGCGGGCGAGGGGGAGTATCGGTGGGGCGTGACGCTGCGCCGCTGAAGACTACGTCGCCAACCGGGGAAGCGATGATCGACCGGTTTTCCCAGCTGAGCCTCAACGGCACCAATGTGCGCACCGAGATCATCGCCGGCGCGACGACCTATCTGACGATGGCCTATATCGTCTTCGTCAATCCGGTGATCCTCGCCAATGCGGGGATGGACCGGGGCGCCGTTTTCGTCGCGACGTGCCTTGCATCCGCCCTCGCCACCCTCCTCATGGCGCTCCTCGCCAATTACCCGCTGGCGCTGGCGCCGGGGATGGGGATCAACGCCTATTTCGCCTACAGCGTCGTCAAGGGGCTGCACTACAGCTGGGAGGTCGCGCTGGGCGCGGTGTTCCTGTCGGGCGTCCTGTTCCTGATCATCAGCGTGACCCCGATCCGGGCGTGGATCGTCGACGCCATCCCGCGCTCGCAGAAGATGGCGATCTCGGCCGGGATCGGCCTCTTTCTCGGGATCATCGCGCTGAAGGACGCCGGGATCGTCATTGCCAACCCGGAAACCCTCGTCACGCTGGGCGACCTGAAAGCACCTGCGGCATTGCTCGCCGCCGCCGGGTTTCTGGTCATGGTGGCGCTCGAACGCCGCGCATTTCCCGGTGCGATCATCGTCGCGGTGCTCGGCACCGCCGCCGCCGGCATCCTCCTCCAAGTCTCGCCGTTTTTCGGGATCGTCGCGGCGCCGCCGAGCCTCGCCCCCACCTTCCTCGCGCTCGACCTGCGCGGCGCCCTCGATGCCGGGGTGGCGACGATCGTCTTCGTCTTTCTGTTTGTCGATCTGTTCGACAACACCGGCACCTTGATCGGGGTGGCGCACCGCGCCGGCCGTCTCGACG
>DATCQF010000162.1:0-7475 GCA_036569735.1 Allostellaceae bacterium
GTACGACCCGGTCCCCTCATGGAAGCACAACGGGACATTGAGATCCTGCAGCAGCGAATAGAGCGGGTCCCAGTAGTTGGAATGCCAGTAGCGGCCGTTGACGTAATTGGGCCTGACGAAAGCGCCGACCGCGCCGTAATCCTTGACGCAGCGCTGCAGCTCCTGGCAGGCGAGGTTGACGTCGTGGACCGGCAGCATCGCCGCCATCTTCAATTGGTCCGGGCTGTGCTGGATGAAATCGTGCAGCCAGTCGTTGTAGGCGCGGCAGATCGCGGCCGAGAATTGCGGGTCCATGTTGTCGCGCGCCATGAACGACAAGCCGATCGTCGGGAAGAGGACCGCGATGTCGATCCCCTCCATCGCCATGCCGATGACCTGCGCCTCGGCGTCGTAGCCGCGCTCGACCGCGAAATTCACCGTGTTGTTGGCGCGCTTCGACACGAGGGGGCCGCGGGTCCGGTTGTATTGCGAGGTGTTGCCGTCGTTGCTGGTCGGCTCGCCGTCGAAGAACCACAGGGGCCGGCCGCGCATGCCCGTCGAGCCGCCGTCCTGGCGGCGCACCGACGAGGTGATGCGGCTCTTGAACGCCGGGTCGAGGTATTTGTCGAACAGATCCATCGGCTCCATGATGTGCATGTCGCAATCGACAAACCGGTAACCGTCTTTCATTGCCTGCCTCCTCGCGCGAAAATCCGCCGCCGCGAACGGTGCCCCCGCCGGGGCTGCGGTGCAAGGGTAAGCTGGCACAAAAAACCCTCTCCCGCACCGCGGGAGAGGGGGGACCTGTCGCGACAGCGACGGGTGGGTGGGGCTGGCGCCGCCGAACCACCCTCACCCGGCTCGCAGTGCTCGCCACCCTCTCCCGCATTGCGGGAGAGGGGCTAGCCAAGTTAGCCGGCGGCCCAGCGGCCGAGGACCGCGAGCAGCAGGAGCGCTACGATGTTGGTGATCTTGATCATCGGGTTGACCGCGGGGCCGGCGGTGTCCTTGTAGGGGTCGCCGACGGTGTCGCCGGTCACCGCCGCCTTGTGCGCCTCGGAGCCCTTGCCGCCGTGGTGGCCTTCCTCGATGTATTTCTTGGCGTTGTCCCAGGCGCCGCCGCCCGAGGTCATCGAGATCGCGACAAAAAGCCCGGTGACGATCGTGCCGAGCAGCATCGCTCCCAGCGCGCTGAACGCCGCCGCCTGCCCGGCAATCAGCGCGATGACGATGTAAAGAACGATCGGCGCCAGCACCGGCAGCAGCGAGGGCACAATCATCTCGCGGATCGCCGCCTTGGTCAGCATGTCGACGGCCCGGCTGTAATCGGGCTTGGCGGTGCCTTCCATGATGCCGGGGATCTCGCGGAACTGGCGGCGCACCTCGACGACGATGGCGCCGGCCGAGCGCCCGACCGCCTGCATGCCGAGCGCCCCGAACAGATAAGGGAGGAGGCCGCCGAGGAAGAGGCCGATCACGACATACGGGTCCTGCAACGCGAAGCGGACGTCGAGCTTGGGGAAATAGTGCTTCAGATCCTGGGTATAGGCGGTGAACAGCACCAGGGAGGCGAGCCCGGCCGAGCCGATCGCATAGCCCTTGGTCACCGCCTTTGTGGTGTTGCCGACGGCGTCGAGCGCGTCGGTCGTGCGCCGCACCTCGGCCGGCAGGTCGGCCATCTCGGCGATGCCGCCGGCGTTGTCGGTCACCGGGCCATAGGCGTCGAGCGCGACGATCATGCCGGCCAATGCGAGCATCGTCGTCGCCGCGGTCGCGATGCCGAAGAGGCCGGCCGCGAGATAGGAGAGGACGATGCCGATGCAGATCACGATGACCGGCAGCGCCGTCGCCTCCATCGAGACCGCGAGGCCCTGGATCACGTTGGTGCCGTGGCCGGTGGTCGACGAGAGGGCGATGCTGCGCACCGGCCGGTATTCGGTCGCGGTGTAGTATTCGGTGATCCACACGATGAACCCGGTGACCGCGAGGCCCACGATCGCGCACAACAGGAGGCCCCACCCGGTCACCGAGCCGCCGCCCACCATCGGCCACGCGGTGCCGAGACCGACCAGCGCATAGATGACGAACGCGATCGCCCCGACCGACAGGATGCCGGTCGCAATGAGGCCCTTGTAGAGCGCCCGCATGATCCCGTTATCGGCGCCGAGCCGGACAAAGTAGGTACCGATGACCGAGGTGACGATGCACACCGCGCCGATCGCCAGCGGCAACAGGAGGACCCGGTCGAGCAGCGGCTGAGCAAAGAAGATCGCGGCGAGCAGCATCGTCGCGACGATCGTCACGACATAGGTCTCAAAGAGATCGGCCGCCATGCCGGCGCAGTCGCCGACATTGTCGCCGACATTGTCGGCGATGACCGCCGGGTTGCGCGGATCGTCCTCGGGGATGCCGACCTCGACCTTGCCGACGAGGTCGGCCCCGACATCGGCGCCCTTGGTAAAGATGCCGCCGCCGAGGCGGGCGAAGATCGAGATCAACGAGGCGCCGAAGCCCAGCGCGACCATCGCCTCGAGTACGGAGCGCAACTCCGCCGCCGGGGTAATCGCGCGCAGGACGAAATAATAGCAGCCGGCGCCGAGGAGCCCGAGCCCGACCACCAGCATGCCGGTGACCGCACCGGCCTTGAAGGCGATGTCGAGCCCGGCGGCGAGCCCGCTGCGGGCGGCCTGCGCGGTGCGCACGTTGGCGCGCACCGACACGTTCATCCCGATATAGCCCGTCGCGCCGGACAGGACCGCGCCGATCAGGTAGCCGACCGCAACGCGCAACCCCAGGGTGATCCCGAGGATGATCAGCACCACAACCCCGACGACGGCGATCGTGCGGTACTGCCGGTTCAGATAGGCGTTGGCCCCGACCTGGACCGCGCCGGAAATCTCCTGCATGCGCGCGTTGCCGGCGTCCGCCGCAAGCACGCTGCGGCTCGTCACGACGCCATAACCCAGCGCCAGGAAACCGCAGGCAATGACCAGAATGTACGCCGACGCCATCTGTCAGGCTCCTTCAGAGCGGTCCTAAAAGAAAGACCCGCCCGGAACCGCGCGCGCTCGCGCGGCGGGGCAGGCCAGGGCGTCCGCACCATGCCAGATGACGCCTTTTCAGGCAACCAGCCGATCAACCGGAGATGTTATTGCCCGGCATAGCGCGGTTCGGCCGCCAGGGCGCGCTGGCGCCACCACAGCACTGCGATCGCCGCGACGGCGACAAACGGCATGATGGCGATCTGCACCATCGCCCAGCCGACACCGGAGAGCAGCGCGCCCGAGGCGAAGGACGACAGCGCCACCGTGCCGAAGATCAGGAAATCGTTGAGCGCCTGTACCTTGCCCTTCTCTTCGGCCGTATAGGTGCGGGTGAGGAGCGTCGTCGCGCCGAGGCGGTGGTCGCAACGATGCTGCCGCCGGTCATCGCCAGCGCCTGGCACAAAGCAAGCATCAGGACGGTGCGGCGGGACGAGCGAACCACAGGCATCGCTTGCGAGATCAGAAGTGGCGATATCCGGCGGCCGCGACCGGGATGGCTTTCCCGTTGGCATCGACCAGGCGCACGCCTTCGCCGTTATCGCCCGCGCTGGGACCGATGATCCCGATCGCGGTGATCGGCAGCCCGAGTTCCGCCGCGAGACGGCCGATCGCCTCCTCGGCGTCGGGCGGCGCGGTGAACAGGAGCTCGTAATCATCGCCCGCGGCGGCGAGGCGCACGGGCAGATCGGGCTCGCCCGCAACCGCGAGCCGTGCGACCGGAGACAGCGGCAGCGCAGCGAGCGCGACCGTCGCGCCGGTCTCCGAGGCGTCGCAGATGTGGCCGAGATCGGCCAGGAGCCCGTCGGAAACATCGCACATCGCATGCGCGATACCGGCCAGACGCGGACCGAGGTCGGTGCGCGGTTCGGGCAACTGGAAGCGCCCGGCGAGAGCCGCCCTGTCGCCTGGCGCCAGGGCCGGGTAACCGCCGCGCAGCACAAGGAGGCCGAGGAACGCGTCGCCGATCGTGCCGCTGACCCAGACCCGGTCTCCCGGGCGGGCGCCGCCGCGGCGGATTTCGGCGCCCGCTACGACCTCGCCGATCGCGGTCAGGGACAGCACCGCCGGCCCCGATGTCGCGACCGAATCGCCGCCCAGGAGATCGACGCCGAAGCGGGCCTGGTCTTCCGCGAGGCCCGCGGCAAAACGCGCCACCCAATCGTCGCCGAAATTCGCCGGCAGTGCCGTCGCCAGGAGGTAATGCAGCGGTCGCGCGCCCATCGCGGCGAGATCGGACAGGTTGACCCGCAACAGCTTCTTTGCGACGAGGTCGGGCGGATCGTCCGGCAGATAGTGCACGCCCTCGACGATCGCATCGACGGTGACGACGAGGCGATGCCCGGGCGCGCAATCGATGAGCGCCGCGTCGTCCTTGAGGCCGAGCCCGCCCGGCCCGGCGAGCGGGGCAAAAAATCGCCCGATGCGCCCGAACTCGCCGAGGCCCTCCCCGATCGTCATTTCAGTGGCGGTAACCTGCGTCCTTCGAGACGCGCTCCTGCAGAGCGCTCCTCAGGATGACGTAGGTTTCTCATGGAATTAAGAAAGAACGTCATCCTGAGGAGCCCGCAACGCGGGCGTCTCGAAGGACGCATGGCCGTTTGTCCAAGGCTCATCGGTAACTACAGATCGGCGCCGCGCAGGGTGCGGGCGAGGCGGTCGAGCACGCCGTTGGCCAGCCCTGGTTCCTTGCCGGTGAAGAAGGCGTAGGCGATCGCGACATATTCGCTCATCGTCACCCGCGGCGGGATGTCGGGCCGGTGCACCAGCTCATAGGCGCCGGCTTCGAGGATCAGCCGCAACAGCGTCTCGAGGCGCGCCAGCGGCCATTCCTCGCTGAGCGCCGCCGAGACGGTCTCGTCGAGCCGCTCGCGGTTGGCGCCGACGCCGCGCACGATGTCGGCGAACAATTCCTCGTCCGCCTCGCCGTAGAGATCGCCGTCGATCTCGCGGCCGAGGCGGTCGCGGACAAACTCGCGGATCGCCGCCTCGCTCCCCAGACCCGGGTTCAGCTCGAGCTGATAGAGCGCCTGCACCGCGCCGAGCCGGGCGATGCTGCGGCGCCGGGCGCCGCCGCTCTGGCGCGGCGCACCCTCGGTGGCGCTCGCCGCGCTCACCCCTGGTTTCCCTGGAACCGGCGCTTCAGCTCTATGAGCGCGAGGCAGGCGCGGGTCGCCTCGCCGCCCTTGTCGCGCCCGCCCTTGTCGCCCCCGCCCTTGTCGCCATCCGCGGGGGCCGCGCGCACCAAGGCCTGCGCCTCATTCTCGACGGTCAGGATGCCGTAGCCGATGGCGAGCCCGTCGCGCACCGCGAGATCCTGCAGCGACCGCGCGGTCTCGGTGCAGATATGGTCGTAATGGGTGGTCTGGCCGCGGATCACGCAGCCGAGCCCGACAAATCCATCGAACCGCCCGGCTGCCAGCCTGGCTGCGAGCGCGATCGCCGGCGGGATCTCGAAGGCGCCGGGCACCGTCGCGATCTCGCAGGTCGCCCCGGCGGCGGCGACGGCGCGCTCGGCGCCTTCGCGCAGCATGGCCGCGAGATGCGCATAATAGGGCGCGATGACGAGCAGCAGGTGGGGGGCTCTGATCATGTTCCGCTCTGCTCCGAATTAGCCGGGCGCGTCCCGAGCAGCCGGGCGACATAGCGCGCGATCGGATCGATTTCGAGGTTGAGGCGCTGGCCGGGCCTGGTGTCGCCGAGGGTCGTATGCGCCAAGGTATAGGGAATGAGGTTGACCCCGAAACGGTCGCTCGCAACCTCGTTGACCGTCAGGCTGACGCCGGCGAGCGCCACCGATCCCTTGGGCGCGATATAGGGCATCAGCGCCGCCGGCGCGGCGATGACGAAGCGCACCGACTCGCCCTCCGGCCGCCGCTCGACCAGATGCACGACACCGTCGACGTGCCCGGAAACGATATGGCCGCCGAGTTCGTCGCCAAGGCGCAGCGCGCGTTCGAGGTTGACCGGTGTGCCTTCGGTCCACTCGCCCAGGGTCGAGCACGCCAAGGTCTCGGCCGAGGCTTGCACGGTAAACCCCCCGGGCTCGACCGCGACAACGGTGAGGCAGGGTCCCGAACACGCGATCGAGGCGCCGAGCGCGATGGCGGCGCTGTCGTACGCGGTGGCGATCGTCAGCTCGATCCCGCCATCAGCCTGCGAGCCGCGACTGAGCCGGCGCACCCGCCCGACATCGGTGATGATTCCGCTGAACATCGCCGTAAGCTAGGATTCCGCCCGGCGATTAGCCAGCGTGTTTCATGCATGAGCGCCCGGCACGAGCCGCTATGGCGAAACCGGCGCCTCCCCGGCGGGGCGCACCCGGAACATCGTCAGCATATCGGCGCCGACGGTCTCGCTCGACACGCGTACGAAAGCGGGCGCCTCGGCCAACCGATCGAGGCCGAGTTCGGCGATTGCGGGAACTGCGTCGCCGCCGAGCAGCAAGGGCGCGTGGAACCACACCAGGCGATCGACCAGGCGCGCGCGCAGCAGCGCCGCCGCGAGCCCGCCGCCGCCCTCGACGAGGAGCCGGGTGAGACCCTGTTCGCCGAGGCGGCCGAGCGCCATGGCGAGGTCGATTCGCCCGCTCGCGTCGGGGTCGGCCGGGATCACGACGACCCCGGCGTCACGCAACGCCTGCTGGCGGGCCGGATCGGCGCCGGAGAGCGTCACCACCCAGGTCGGGGTCGCCCGCGCCTCGGCGACCAGGCGTGCGGTAAGCGGAATGCGCAGCTGGCGGTCGAGCGCGACCCGCACCGGCGAATGCTGGCCGAGGCCCGGCAGGCGGCAGGTCAGCTGCGGGTCGTCGGCAATGACCGTGCCGGTGCCGACGAGGATCGCATCGTGCGTCGCGCGCAGCAGGTGGCCCCGTTCGCGCGCCGGCTCCCCGGTAATCCAGCGGCTTATCCCCGACGGGGTCGCAATTCGGCCGTCGAGCGAGGTCGCCAGCTTCAACGTCACCAGCGGGCGGCCAAGCCGGACCCGCTGAAAAAACCCGGCGTTGATTTCGGCCGCCTCTGCCGCGCAGAGCCCCGCCTCGACGCCAAGTCCGGCCGCGCGCAATGCCGCGAGCCCACCCCCGGCAACCCGCGGATCGGGGTCTTCGAGCGCGACCACGACCCGGCGCACCCCGGCCGCGATCAGCGCATCGGCGCAAGGTGGCGTGCGGCCCCAATGGCAACAGGGTTCGAGGGTCACATAGGCGGTGGCGCCGTGCGCCGCAGCGCCGGCGCGGGCCAAGGCCTCGGTCTCGGCATGCGGGCGCCCGCCGGGCTGGGTCCAGCCGCGCCCGACTACCCGGCCGTCCCGGGCGATGACGCAGCCGACCGCCGGGTTGGGCCACACCCTTCCCAGCCCGCGCCGCGCCAGGGCCAGCGCCGCCCGCATCGCCTGGAGATCCGAACCGGGGTTTGGTGGTGGGGGCAAATGATCGCCTGTTTTAAGCCCCCACCC
>DATCQF010000163.1:0-4638 GCA_036569735.1 Allostellaceae bacterium
GGGCAGCGCAACATAGGAAACCGCCGCAGCCTGAGCGGCGAGGGCTCGGGTCAAATTTGCCGTGTTCGCGCCGGTAGCTAAATCGCCGTCCATGGTGTCCCTCCTATTATTTTCATCGGGCCCCCACCCCGACCCTCTCCCGCCTGCGGGGGAGGGGGTTATCCGGGGCGCCGCCGCCAATTTCTGACCCTCCCCCGCAGGCGGGGGAGGGCAGGGTGGGGGCTTTCATCACCGTCCCCGGAAGCGCGGCTTGCGCTTTTCGTTGAAGGACGCGATGCCTTCGCGGCGGTCCTCGGTGGGGACCATGCGGTTATAGGCCTCGATCTCGAACAGCATCGCGCTGCCGAGGTCCATCTGCAGCCCCTGATGGATCGCGTGCTTGGCCTGGCGCACCGAAATGGGGGCGTTGTCGGCGATCCGGCGGGCTGTTTCCAGCGTCTCGTCGAGGAGGCGCCCCTCCCCGCACAGCCGGTTGACCATGCCCCAGTCATGGGCCTCCTTCGCCGAGAACGGGCTCCCGGTCAGGATGATCTCCTTGGCGCGCCGCTCGCCGACCGCGCGCGGCAGGTTCTGGGTGCCGCCGGCGCCCGGCATGATGCCGAGCGTCACCTCAGTCAGCGCGAAACGCGCGCTCTCGGCGGCGTAGAGAAAGTCGCAGCACAGCGCCAGTTCGCACCCCCCGGCATAGGCCGCGCCGTTGATCGCGCCCAATACCGGCACCGGGCAGCCGATAAAGGCGCGGATCGCGCGCTCAAACAATAAATGCTGCGCGGCCCAGGTTTCGTCGGTCATGCCCTGGCGTTCCTTCAAGTCGCCGCCGGCGCAGAACGCCTTGTCGCCGGCCCCCGTCACGACGATCGCGCGACAGGCCAGGGGATCGGCGTTGACCGCATCGAAGAAGGCCAGCAGATCACGCCCCATCCGGGTGTTCATCGCGTTGGCGACCTCTGGCCGGTTGAGGGTCAACAGTGTGAGCCCGTCGCCCTTGTCCTCGACCCGCAGCGTCTCGTAATCGTCGTTCATCGATTCGCTCCCGGCCAATTCGGCAGCTGGTGAAACTGGCGCGCGGCAGCATGCGGCGGGCGCCGTCACGGCGTCAATGAGGGTCGGCGGGGATTGGAACCGCTACCCCGGCGCGACCGGGATGTTGTCGATGAGGCGGGTGCGGCCGAGATGGACCGCGGCGAGGAGGCGCGCGGGACCCTCAAGCCCTGTCATCGGCGCCAAATCGGCGGCGCCGCGCAATTCGAGGTAATTGACGGCAAACCCGCCGGCGGTCAGGGCGGCGATGCCGTGCTCGAGGGCGGCTGAGGCCTCTGTCCCTTGGGCGAGCGCCGCGGCGGTGTCGCACAGCACCCGGTAGATGAGCGGCGCGGCGCGGCGTTCGGCGGGCGACAGGTAGGCGTTGCGCGACGACAGCGCGAGCCCGTCCTTTTCGCGCACCGTCGCCACGCCCTCGATGCGCACCGGGATGTCGAGGTCGCGGGCGAGGCGGCGCACCACCATCAGCTGCTGGTAGTCCTTCTCGCCGAAATAGGCGGCGTCCGGCAAAGCCTGTAGGAGGAGCTTGGCGACGACGGTCGCGACCCCGTCGAAATGGCCCGGACGGTGGGCGCCGTCGAGCCCCTCGCCGACCCCGCCGACCTTGACCGAGGTGGCAAAGCCGGGCGGGTACATCTCCGCGACATCCGGGACGAACACGAGATCGACGCCGGCCTTGTGAAAGGCGGCGAGATCGGCCGCCTCGCTGCGCGGATAGGCGGCCAGATCCTCCGACGGCCCGAATTGCTTCGGGTTGACGAAGAGCGAGGCGACGACCCGCCCGCATTGTCCCCGCGCGGCATGCACCAGCGCCAGGTGCCCGTCATGGATCGCCCCCATCGTCGGCACCAGCCCGACAAGCTGACGCCGCCCGCGCCACGAAGCGATCGCCTCGCGCAACGCATCGACCGTACGAGCGACCGCGATTTCGCCCGTCGCCACCGCTCCCGTCGCCATCGTTAGCGGCCGTTGAGCACGCGGTCGACCATCGCCTGGGCGGCGCCGAGATAGTTCGCCGGGTCGGTCAGCGCGCGCAGCTTTTCCGCACCGAGCGGCCCGGCGACGTCGGGGGTTTCGAGCAGCACGTCGTAGAGGGGACAATCGCGCTCGATCGCCAGGCGGCAGGCATCGTAGACGAGGTCGTGCGCCTCGTTGCGCCCGGTATGCGGGGCGAGGCCCATCATCACCGCCTCGGCGACGATGAGGCCGTGCGTCATGTCGAGGTTCTTCGCCATGCGCCGGGGATCGACGATCAGCCCGCCGAGCATGAAGGCGGCCTGGTGAAGCGCGCCGGCGGCATAGCCGAAGCTCTCCGGGACGGCGATCCATTCGACATGCCAGGGCCCGGTGGCGCGCTCGAAATCGCTGACCATGGCATCGAGAATGAGGCCGGCATGCTGGCGCAGCGCCTTGGCGGCGGCGAGGATAAGCTCGCACGAAATGGGGTTGCGCTTCTGCGGCATCGTCGAGGATGACCCGCGCCCGGCGACGAACGGCTCGGCCGCTTCGCCGAATTCGGTCGCGGCCATCAGCATCACGTCGAAGGCGATCTTGCCCAGGCTGCCGCCGACCAGCGCGAGGAACTGCACGGTCTCGGCGATCCCGTCGCGCATGACATGCCAGGTGATCGCCGGTTCGGCGAGGCCAAGCTCGCGCGCCAGTTCGGTCAATGAGCCAAGGCTGGCTTCGCCCGGCCCGAGCGAGGCTAGCGTCCCGGCGGCGCCGCCGAACTGGACCGTCAGCACCCGCGGCTTCAATTCGGCGAGGCGCGCGGCGTGGCGGTCGAAGGCGGCGAGCCACACCGCCGCCTTGTAGCCGAAGGTGATCGGGAGCGCGTGCTGCAGATGGGTGCGCCCGGCCATCGGGGTGTCGCGGTAGCGCCGGGCAAGCCCGGCGAGATGACCGCGCACCGCCGCCAGATCAGCTTCGACCAGCGCGAGGCCGCTCCGGATCTGCAACACCACGGCGGTGTCCATGATGTCCTGGGTCGTCGCTCCCCAATGCAGCCAGCGCCCGCCCGGTCCGGCGCGCTCGGCGAGCTGGCGCACCAGGGGCAGGATCGGGTAGCCGACCGTCTCGGTCTCACGGCTCAGGCGCGCCAGGTCGAGGGTGCCGGGGCTCGCCCGGACGGCATCGACCGCCGCCGAGATTGCCGCCGCGGCCTCTTCCGGCACGATCCCGAGGCGGGCCTGGGCGCGCGCGAGCGCCGCCTCGACCTCGGCGCAGCGGGCAAGGAAGGCGAGCTCGCCAAACACCGCGCGCATCGCGGCGGTGCCGAACATGTCGCCGAACAGGGTCGATTGCAGGATGCCGATGGTCATGATTTCAAAACCGCGAAGACACGAAGGCCACGAAGATGCCGTGTGTCAATGCGCAGCCCCGGGCCGAGATGGCGATGGACACCCATAGCTAACCCGATCACGCGCGGGCTGAGGCCGGTCTCGTGAGAGAGGCTCATCGCACCTCTTCGTGTCCTTCGTGTCTTCGTGGTTATTTATTGCCTACAGGCGGCGCGACGGCAAACGGGACCCACCTGCCATCGGTCAGGCGTTCGAGTGCCGGGAAACGCGCCTTGTAGGCCATCTTCGGGCTCTCCTCGATCCAGTAGCCGAGATAGACGTAAGGCAGCCCCTCGCGGCGGCATTCCTCGACCAGCCACAGGATGCTCCAGGTGCCGAGACTGCGGCGGCCTTGGGCCGGATCGAAAAAGCTGTAGACCGCCGAAATGCCGTCATCGAGCCGGTCGATCAACGATACCGCGGCCAGCGCGCCCGCCCGGTCGCGCAGTTCCACGATCGCGGTATGCACCGCGCTGTCCTCGACCATGCCGCGGTAGTCGGCGTAGCTCATCGCCGCCATGTCGCTGTCGCGGTGCCGCGAACGCTGGTATGCGGCAAACAGCTCGAACTGCTCCGCCGTCGCGCGCGGCGCCAGGAAGAGCCCGGCGAGGGGGCCGCCATTGGCCCCGGCGCGGGCCCCGGCATTGACCCCGGCATTGAGATTGCGCACGCGGCGGGTCGAGCGGGTGTCGGCAAAGCGCTCGACGGCGATACGCACCGGCACGCAGGCGGTGCACGACCGGCAGGCCGGGCGGTAGGCAAAACGGTGGCTGCGCCGGAAGCCGGCGCGCGACAGCTCGTTGTAAAAAGCCGGGGCGGGGCGGCCGGTGAGTTCGACGATCAGCTTCCTCTCGGCGCGGCCCGGGACATAGGGACAGGGCACCGAGGCGGTCGCAAAGAACTGCTGGAAGGGCCCGAGGCTGTCGACCGGGCTGTCGACCGCATTCCGCCGGCCAGAGGAGGCCGACGGGGACGGGGACGGGGACGCCGCAAGGGTCGCCGACGGGGCCTGCGGGCGATCCCGCCGCGCCCTCGACCGCGTGCCGCCCGACCTGATTTCCATCCGCGCTCCCCTCCCCCACGCACAACCGTTACAGGACCGCCTTTGGGCAATCATGCGTGGCGCCGCCCGGAATGACGCCGCCCGATCGTGCTCGGTCACCCCGATCTTGCTCGGTCACAATGCCAGAGGCTCCGGCGTCAGACAACGCGCGTGGCAGGCCGCGCCAATCGCGCGGGTTATATCAGACCCCGAGGT
>DATCQF010000164.1:0-3921 GCA_036569735.1 Allostellaceae bacterium
GATCCGCACCGGGATCCAAACCTCCCCGCCGGGGTACCAGACCCGGGTCCACTCGCATCCCTATGCCGAGACCCTGACCGTCATCGAGGGGCGGGGCGAAGCCTGGCTCGACGGCGAGCCCGGGGTCGTTGCCCTCGAGCCGGGGGTCACGGTGGTGCTGCCGGCCAACCGGCCGCATGCCTTTCGCGTCGTCGGCGACCGGAAGCTGGTGACGCTCGGCATCCACACCTTCGGGAAGCGCATCGTCAACTACAAGGACGATCCGCCCAGCTACCAAGAGCTCGGGGGCGCCTGACCGGCTTTCCTTCCCGGCGCCGCCGGGCCACACTGCCTGACCGATCACCATAGGAGGAGGCAACCCCATGGCCGACATCCGCCGCATCGACGTCACCCAGCCGCCGGGACCCCGCATGAGCCGCGCCGTCATCCATGGCGACCGGGTGTTTCTCGCCGGCCTCACCGCCGCCGATACCAGCCAGGACGTGCAGGGCCAGACCCGGCAGATCCTGGAGCGCATCGATCATTACCTGCGCGAGGCCGGCACCTCGAAATCGAACCTCCTGACCGCCAATTTGTGGATCAAGGACATGGCCTTGTTCCGCGACATGAACGCGGTGTGGAATGACTGGGTCGATCCCGCCAACCCGCCGTGCCGCGCCTGCGTTCGCGCCGACCTCGCGCGCCCCGAGGTCCTGGTCGAGATCATGGTGACCGCCGCCAAATAACGTGAGCGAACAACCCCAGAGCAGTTGGGCCGGGCCGCTGCAGGGGATCCGGGTCGTCGATCTGACCCGGGTCCTGGCCGGCCCGTTCGCGACCCAGAGCCTCGGCGATCTGGGCGCCGAAATCCTCAAGATCGAGCCGCCGGGCGGCGGCGACGAAACCCGCCGCTTTCCGCCCTTTGTCGCCGGGGAGAGCCATTATTTCCTCGGCATCAACCGCAACAAGAAGAGCCTCGTCATCGACCTGAGCCAAGAGGCCGGCGCCGACATCCTGCGCCGCCTCGTCGCCCGGGCCGACATTCTCGTCGAGAACTACCGCCCGGGGGTGATGAACCGCCTCGGCCTCGGCTACGAGACGCTGGCGGTGCTCAACCCGCGCCTCATCTACTGCGCGATCAGCGGATTTGGCCTCTCTGGGCCCCTCAGCGACAAGCCGTCCTTCGACATCGTCACGCAAGCCTTGACCGGGGCGCTCAGCATCAATGGCGAGCGCGGCCATATGCCGGTCAAGCTCGGCATCCCCTTGGGCGACATGTGCGGCGGGATTTTCGGGCCGATGGCGATCCTCGCCGCGCTGCACGAGCGCACCCAGACCGGGCGCGGCCGGCTCATCGACATCAGCCTTTATGACGGCCTCATCGGCATGCTCGGCTATTTCGCCCAGCTCGCCTTCATCACCGGCGAGGATCCGCCGCCGATGGGGTCGAGCCATCCGAACATCGTGCCCTACGGCAGCTTTCCCGCCTCGGACGGCTCGATCATCATCGCGGTGTTGTCGGAGAGTTTCTGGGGCAAGCTGTGCGACGCGCTGGAGCGGCCGGATCTCGCCGAGGACCCGCGCTTTGCGACCCCGAGCCTCAGGCGCGACCGGCGCGACGAGGTCGATCGCCTCATCGCAGAAGTCACATGCACCCGCACCGTTGCCGAGTGGCAGGAGCGGCTGACGACCTTCGACGTCCCGCATGCGCCGGTGCTCGGGGTCACCGCCGCGCTGGCGCATCCGCATGCGCAAGCGCGCGAGATGGTGGTGACCGCGCAGCACGCGACGGCCGGCCCTCTGCCGCTGGTCGGACGGCCGATCAAATTTCCCGGTTCACCGCAGTCTCCTTCGACCGCGCCGCCGACCCTGGGTCAGCATACCGCCCAGGTCTTGCGCGACGAACTCGGCTACAGCGAGGCCGAGATCGCCGCACTGCGCCGCGATGGCGTAATCGATCGGACGACGAGGCGCGCACCGGGCTGAACTCCCCTGGGGAGCGCCGGCAGCCGAGCCGGGAGCAAGGCCGGCGGGGGGCCTCTAGATCGCCGGTGCGGGCGAGGTAGCGATTCGGAGCCGGACAAAGAACCCCACCGATTGCCACGCAACAACTTGTGCGTTCCACAGCCCTCTTAACTAGATATGGACGGTTGAAAGTGCGATCAGCGCTAATAGTTTATTAACCGCCCCGTTCCATGGTACCTTAACTTGACGGTCGGAACCCGAAGGTCCGGCCAGTTTCGCATCCAATCTTCCGCCGCCACGGTGGCCCGCGGTCGGCGAGGTGCGGTGCCGGTTTTGTTGGAGGTGTTGACCCTTATCATGATTGTCGACCCTCAAAGCATCGTGCTTACATCGTTCGGGGTCGTAATGACCGCCGCCGCGTTCGAGGATTTTCGCCGGCTGGTCATCCCGAACCTGTTGCCGATCGTGCTGGTTGCGCTGTGGCCGATCTACTTTGCCGCTTCCCCCAGTCTTTACGGCGCGCTCGCCGCGATCGGCTGCGCTGCGGCGGTGTTTCTCGGCGGCGCGGTCCTGTTCGCCCGGGGCTGGCTCGGCGGCGGCGACGTCAAGCTGTTGGCCGCGGCCGCGCTGTGGGCCGGCCCCGCGGGGACGCCGACGCTCTTGATGCTCACCAGCGCCTTGGGCGGTGTGCTGGCGCTGTTTTTGCTGATGCCGCTCGGCACTCAGATCGCGGCGGGGGCCCGCACCATGCTGGGTCAGCCGCCGCTCCAAGCACCCGGCGGGTTTGCGGCGCCGGTGCCCTATGGGGTCGCCATCGCCGGTGCTGCCCTGATCGTAACTTTTTCACCTCATTTCGGTTGAACCAGCCATGCGCGCTCGAACCCTGATTTCGCTGTTCTTCGCCATCGTACTCGCCGGCGGCACGGCCTTTCTCGCACGCGCTTGGCTCGCGTCGGAACGCTCGAAAGAGCTTGCCGAGGCCGCGCCGATGGCGCTGGCGACGCCGGCCAAATCGGTGCTTGTCGCGCGCACCGAAATCCGCCGCGGGCAGATCCTGCGGCCCGACGAGATGGTCTGGCAAACCTGGCCCGAGGGCGGGCTCGACAAGAACTACGTCGTGATGGGCGGCCCGCGCACGCCCGAATCGTTTGCCGGCTGGGTTGCTAAAAACCCGATCGCGGGCGGCGAGCCGATCAGCGAAGCCAAGATCATCGCCCCCGGCAACCGCGGCTTCCTTGCCGCGGTGCTGCGCCCCGGCATGCGCGCGATCTCGGTGCCGGTAACGATCACGTCGGGGATTTCCGGCTTCATCTTTCCGGGCGACCAGGTCGACCTGATGCTGACCTACTCGGTCCCGGTGATGGCGGCCGCCGGCGACAACAAGGACAAGAAAGCGCTCTATGAGCACAAGGTGGCTGAGACCGTGCTGCGCGACATCCGGGTGATCGCCATCGACCAGCGGCTCGAAAGCAAGCCCGGCGAGGCCGTCGTCGCCCATACCGCAACCTTCGAAGTATCCGCCAAGCAAACCGAGGTGATCTTGCTGGCGAGCGAGATCGGCAAGGTGAACTTGATCCTGCGCCCGCTCGTCCCCGATCCTGCCGAACCGCCGGCCGCCGAGCCGTCGCGCGCCGAAGCGCCCGACACCGACCGGCGGATGGTCGCAACCCTTGTCTCTGCGACGACACCTGCCTCAAGGCCGCGGCTGGCCGAGCCCTCCGACCGGACCTCCGGTTCATCGTCTGCGACCGCGGACGCCTCCCAGGCGGTTACGGTGATATCGGGTCCACCCGCCGGTTCGGCGCCCGCGAAGTCCCCGAGCGGCGGGCCACGGGTCGCCACGCCGTCTGTTCCCACCGCCGGTTCGTCACCCGGCGCCACTGCAACCTATACGCTCGATAGTGAAATCAGCAAGATGCTACCCCAACCCAAAGGCGAAAAGGACGATCCCGAACCCCCCAAACTATGGGTCTGTAA
>DATCQF010000165.1:0-7885 GCA_036569735.1 Allostellaceae bacterium
GCGCAGGGCGGCGTCCGGGGCGGCTGTGATTATCCCGGCCAAAGCGGGCAGCGCCTGCGCGGGCGCCGGACCCGCCGTACAGATCATCAGGCCCGCAAAGCTCGCAAGCGCAACCGCTCTCATCACCCGGCCTTTTTCGTAACGCCAACCATCGCTCTACAACGGCGCCGAAGACCGCTCCGTTCCCGATCGCGAACCAACAAAGAAGGCGTTGCGGCGACCCCCGGCGGGGCCTGCGTTCTCAGTGCTGGTGGATCAACAGGATGCCGCCGCCGATCAGCACGAGGCCGCCGAATTGCGGCCAGCCGAACGGCTCGTTCCACAGGAGATGGGCGATGATCGCGACGACGGCATAGCTCGCCGCGACCGAGGGAAACGCCACCGATACAGCGATCTTCTTCAAGGCGACGACGTAGAACACCGCAGCGAGCGCATAAACCGCAAGACCGAGTATGGTCAGCGGGTTGACGAACTGGGAGACGATCGTTGACGAGCCGAGCGCTCCCGATTTCAGCGCGATCTGCCCGGCGATGCCGAAGAGGATCGCGCCGACAAGACTGACATAATAGAGCGCCACCGGCCCCGGCCCCTCACGCCCGCTCGCGCAGAGGCACCGGCGGACGGGCGGCCTCGACGGTCTCCAGCCCCGCGTCGGACAGCGGGGCCGGTCCAGGCGCCGGCAGCGCCCGCGCGGCGCGGATCACCGATTTGACCACCGATTGCGGCTTCTTGTTGGCGGTCAGGTAGAGCCGGCCGAGATATTCCCCGACGATGCCGAGGATGACGAGCTGCACTCCGGACAACAGCAGCACCGCCGCCATCAGCGAGGCCCAGCCCGCCGGCGGCTCGAAGAACAACGCCTCGGTGATGGCGACGACGCTGCCGATCGCGCCAATGAGGCTCAGCGCGAAACCGGTCGCCGTGCTGAGGCGCAGCGGCATCACCGAGAAATTGACGAACATGCTGAGCCACAGCCGTAGGAGGCGCCGCATCGTGTAGTTGCTGCGGCCGACGGCGCGCGGCAGATGGCGCACCATGAGAGTGTCGATGTCCTGCGTCACCTGCAGGATCAGCCCGTCGACATAGGGAAACGGCCCCTCATAGCGGGTGATCTCGGCCACGACAAAGGCGCTCATGCAGCGGAAGCTCGACAGGTAAAACCCCTTCGGCTTGTCGAGCACAAACCCGGCCACCCAGTTGGTGAACCGGCTGCCGTAATTGCGCCAGGCGGCGTGCTGTTTCTCCTCGTAACAGGTGTAGATGACTTCGTGCCCGCTCTCCTGGGCAAAGGCGAGCAGCCGCTCGACCTCCTCGGGCGGGTTCTGCAGATCGTCGTCCATCGTGATGACATGGGCGCCGGCGGCGTGGCGCAGCCCGGCCATCACCGCATTGTGCTCGCCATAATTGCGCGACAGGTCGACCAGAGTGATCGGCACGGGCGAGCGCTCGACGAGGCCGCGGCACACAATGAGGCTGTCGTCCGGGCTGCCGTCGTTGACCAGCACGATCTCGTGCCCGCCGGCGATCCGCAGCTGTTCGAGCGCAGTGACGAGCTCGGCGATGCTGTTGGCCCCGCGATAGACCGGAATGACGATCGACAGCGCCAGGCGCGCCGGCGGGCCCTGGTCCAATTGCGGCACGGTATCAGGCATCGCCACCCCCTGGTACGTCCTTGACGGCCACCGCGATCACCGAGCCGCCGAACGGAAAACGCATTCCGCAACGCAAAAAGGCCCGTTCCGCTCCGGTCGCGGCACGGCACAGCGCCTCGACCGGCGCGGGATACAGATGCACGTCGCTGACCGCGCCCCGACCCTGGGGCAAGAGCTTGCGGGTCAACACCATGATCGGGAACAAGACGATATTCCAATAGCTGGCAAAGACCAGCCGGAACCCCGCCGCCTGCAGCAGCTGCGCGACGCCGCGACTTGTATAGCGCCGGACATTGGCGACGGCCGCATCATGCCGCGACAGCATCCATTTGTAGGCCGGCAGGTTGAGAACGAGCACGCCGCCGTCCGAGAGGCAGCGATGAAACTGCGCCAATGCCGCGCGCTCGTCGACATCGCGGTGGCACAAGACGTCGGCACTGAAGATCGCACCGAACGCGCCGTCGGCAAACGGCAGCGCGTTGACCGAGCCGGCGCACACCGGCCGCGCGCTTTTCGCCGCGGCCCGCGCGCAGGCGGTGGCGTCGGCGTCGAGCCCCAACACCGTGCGGTCGGGAAACTCGGCCGCGAGCCGAAGGAGGAGCCCGCCGGTCCCGCAGCCGGCATCGAAGAGCGGCTTGTGCGCGGCGGCCGGTCCGCTCAGCTGCCGGTACAGCAAGAGGAGGTTCGCGTGGGTCGCGGCGAACCACCACATCCGCTCCTCGGTCCGGTCGAGCTTGTCGTATTCGGCGCGGTCCAGAAGACATCTCCGAGGCGCGGCAAGGGGCCCGGGCGGGGCTGATCAAGGCGTGGCGCGAAGGAGAACGCGATGCGCCGCCGGTCTATTCCGATTTGGCTGTCGGCCAACGGCTCAGGGGTAACGACTCAAGGGTAACGGCTCAGGGAAAATCCGAAACCGGCGGGCGGCGCGGTACGGCGTGCGCGAGCGGGCGCTTTGTAATCCCCTGCTCGCCGACGATATCGCGCCGGTCGAGCACCACCGTGAGTAAGGCGCCCATCCGCTCGACCCGGTAGATCGGCCGCCCCGGCAGCGCGCGATTGCAATCGTCCTTGGTGAAGGCGATGAAGAATTCGGCCTTGTCGCGCTGATGCACAAACCGGAAATTGCCCGGGAAATAATACGCCGCGGAAACCGGCGGCCCGCACACCGCGACGGTAAACTCGCGCTCCTCGAAATTGGCGCCGTATTCGTTTTGCAGATAGGTTTCGAGGCCACGCACCGCCTCGGCGTAGGAATTGGCCCAGTAATCGAGCTTGAACTTGCCTTGCGCCCCGTCGACCCCGCCGACGAATGCATTGTAATAGATGTATTGATCGGGGTGCAGCAGCACCATCGTCGTGATGTGGGCGAGGCCATAAAGGCCAAGCGCGGCGTAGATCGGCTGCCGATAGGGAAATCCGGCAAGCCGGGTCAGAGCGCGATCCAGGGTGAGGGCGGCGGCGACCGCGATCGGCGGCAGCACAAAGATGAAATGGCGCATGCCGTCGAACAGCACCGCCTTGATGAGAATCGCATAGGCCACCGGAAAGACGATCGTGAACCCCAGGAGGAAGAGCCCGAGCACCGCCTCGCGCCGCTCTCCGAGGCGCCGGCCGATCCCGGTCCGCGCCAGCCCGATCGCGGCGAGCACAAAGGAAGCGAACAGCAGCACGAGTGTCAGCTCGGGGAGGGCGAGGAGGATGTAGGTCGGCAGATATTCCCAGGGCAGGTCGCTCGCCGGGACAAAGCGTCCGTCGAACAGGGTGTTGAACGGAAACGTCTCGTGCGAGAAGAAGGCGAGGGCGCGCAGCGGGTTGTGAATCGGGTCCTGCTGGGCCCACGGCCAGAACACCAGCATGACCGCGAAGGCGACCGCGGCGACCGGCAGCAGTACACGCAGGAGGCTCGTCCATCCCGCCGCGACGGCGACCGACAGGCGGCGCGCGATGATCCCCTGCCAGCCCGCCGACAGGGCCAGCAGCAGCCCCAGATAACACAGGAACAGGAGCCCGCCGACCCGCACGCCAAGCGCGAGCCCGATCGCCAACCCCATCTTGACGAGGAGTGGCCACGGTGGGCGCGGCAGGGTCGGCAGGATGCGCACGATGTAATATGTCGCCCACACGCCGCCGACCGCGAACGGTATGTCCTTGGGATTATTGAACATCGGCCCGTAATAGTTGGGCGTCAGCATGAGGAGAACGAGCGCGAGAAAGCCGGCCCGCTTCCCCCCCAACGCCCGTCCCAGCTTCCAGCAGCCGGCGAGGCCGAGGACCCCGACAAAACCGTTGAGCAGATGGCGGGTCTCATAGACCCCGAGCGGCGAGAACCGGTTGAGCGCCGCCGCCACCATGTCGAAAGCGGCACCGTAATTGTAAAGATTGAGCCAATCGAGCGCGCGTCGGTCGGCAAACAGCGAGAGATAGTATTTGAGCGCTAGAATGCCGTACCAGTTATGGACATCCTCATCCCAGGTCACCCCGTAATCGGTGAACGTCAGGAGGACGAGGACCGCGGCGGCGGCCAGCACCACGCCGGCGAGCCGGTCCCAGATGCTGTCGGAAGCGGAGCTGCGCGCTGCACCGATCTGCGCCAAACCCTTCCGGAGCCATGTTTGGAGGAGGTTCATACCGGTGCCGAAGATGCTTCGGGCTTGCTCAGCGGGATAGGGGCCTGCGTCGGCCCGTCCGTTTGCGCTGCGGCTTGGCATCGTGTCAAGCGGGATTGCCCAAAAAAGCGGCCACTATCTGGCTCAGAGCCCGGCATCCTGCAGCAGGTTCCCGATGACCCGCTCGGCGGCGAAATATTCGCCGGCCAATTCGCGCGCGGCGTGGCTGTGACGGCGATAATCCGCGCCGATCGCGTCGATCGCGGCCAGCGCCTCCTCGTGCGTGGCATAATCGAAGAGGCCGCGCCCGACCGGGCAGAAGCTGGTGAACCCGGTCCGCATCGTCACGACCGGCCGGCCGGCGGCCAGGTAGCACACCGCGCGGTCGCTGAACCAGCCGCTGTTCGGCCGGACATAGATGTCCTTGGCGACCGTGAACTCGCCGCGCGAGCCCGCGATGAACGCCTGGTAGCGCGCCATCGAGGCCGAGATCGGGCGCGGATCGGCGAGGCTCCAGCCGGCCCCCTCGACCTCGCGGCGCACCGCGTCATCGGGCGGCAGCATGGCCATCTGGAACGAGGTTTGCGGCCGGTGGTGCGGCACATCGAGGAATTTGAGAAAGTTGACGTGCTTCGACCAGAGATAGCTGGCGCCGTCGAACTCGATGTTCTTCCCCTTGTTCTCCCAGGTCGCGATCGTCGTGAACGAGGGCGGGGCCCCGCCATCACCGGCACCGGGGGCAAAGGGCCACAGATCGAGATCAATGGGCGGCCGGGTCGCGCGCCACGGAACGCCGCACAGCGGCACCGCGCAGAGAGCGCTGCCGAGATTGGCGCCGTAGGTGAAAAAATGCGTGTGCGCGTCGATATAGGCGCGGGCCGCCGGGTCGGCCTTGGCGTACTTGATCTGCTCGTAGACCGGGTCGGTGTCGATCATGATGCGCACCGGGCAGCGCAGATGATCCTCGCGCAGCTGGGTCGCGCCGCACAGATTGATCAGCCCGTCCGCCTCGGCGTAGAGGGCGCGCACCCGCTCGGCCGACAGGCCGTGATAGACGTCGTTGATCGCGTCCCAATAGGCCCAGCGCCCGGCGAGCCCGTGACGCTCCATCGCGTCCTTGAGATAGCGGACGTTGTAGCCGCAATCCATGACGACGCTGCTGATCCGCGGGTCGTAAGGATTGGCGCCGTGATCCTCGACATACCAGGCCTCGTACCCAAGCTTTTCGAGCCCGGCGAGATAGTTGACCGCCTGCCAGGCGATGCCGGCGAGCGGCATCTGGCCGACGAAATGCAGGAGGATGATCTTGCCGCGTTTGGCCACGAGGAATCCGCGTGTGTTATGAGCCGCCGGGCAACAACGTGCCAGGGAAGGTAAAATTTCCGCTGAATTTTCACCGCCGAGATAAGGCTATGATGGCGTTTGGAAAAACCTCACCCCTCGAGGGCTCTTGCTCCGCCAGCCGCGCCATGGGCTTGCTCCGGCGGCAATACGCGTGCTAGGCAGGGGCGGAGCGGCCGGATCCGCGCGGAGGGCGGTTGCGGTGGTGCTGCCGGGCGGGAACGGCAACGCTTTTGGATGCGGCGAGGGCTTGCCGATCCGATATGATCCATTCCATATGATCGTGTGCGTCACGGCGATCAACCCGAGGAGAAGAACCCGACATCATGACCTACGTCGTCACTGAAGCCTGCATCAAGTGCAAGTTAATGGATTGTGTCGAGGTGTGCCCAGTCGATTGCTTCTACGAGGGCGAGAACATGCTCGTCATCCACCCCGACGAGTGCATCGATTGCGGGGTATGCGAGCCGGAATGCCCGGTCGAAGCGATCATTCCCGACAGCGAGACGGTGGCGGAGAGATGGCTCGAGCTCAATCGCGAATACGCCGCGGCGTGGCCGAACATCACCCGCAAGAAACCCCCTCCCGCAGACGCGGACGAATGGAGAGGGGTTGAGGACAAGTACGAGAAGTTCTTCGACCCCAATCCCGCCGCGCGCTAGGCGCACCCCTCCTCGCGCCGCTGCCGTTTGCCGAAGTGCGCTCACCCGCGTCGTCGGGCGCATGGCTGATGTGCTGGCCCGGCCGGGCATATTGTGATATATATTTCCCGGCACTATCGACGCCTTCCCCCTCGGTTCCGCGCTTTTCGTTGAGGTGGTGGACGGTCGCCCCGTGGTTGGCGGCCCCGGATCGTGTCGTTTTAGCGCCAGTCGGGTTAGCGCCAGTCGGGTCGGGGCACGAGATGACGAATATGACGGTCGAGAAGGTGCCATTCGCGACGGGCGACCTGGTGGTCTATCCGACCCATGGCGTGGGCCAGATCACCGCGATCGAGACGCAGGAGATCGCGGGCCACACGCTGAGCGTCTTTGTCGTAAACTTCGACAAGGATCGCATGACGTTGCGGGTGCCGCTGGGCAAGGCAAAGATCTCGGGGCTGCGCCGGCTGTCGAGCCAAAAGGAGATGGACGTCGCGCTCGGCAAGCTGCGCGGCCGCTCGCGGGCAAAGCGCACGATGTGGAGCCGGCGGGCGCAGGAGTATCAGGCCAAGATCGCGTCGGGCGATCCCGCGTCGATCGCCGAAGTGGTGCGCGACCTGTTCCGCAATACCGGCCAGCCCGAGCAGTCCTACAGCGAGCGGCAAATCTACCAGGCGGCGCTCGACCGTTTTGTGCGCGAGTACGCGGCGGTCGAGCGGATCGACGAGACGACCGCGACCGAGCGGGTCGAGCAGATGCTGTCGGCCTGACCGGCGGCATGGACGAGTAAAATCCCCACCGGAGTGCGGGGAGTGCAGGGCCGCGCGACGGACACGAAATTCGCCCAATTCAACAGGGCGCGGCGGATCTGGGCGGTAGCCTCGATCCATGGCGAGGCGGCGCGCCTCAGCCGGCTGCATGACCAGATCGCCCGGCGGTTCGCCGATGGCGATGCAATCGTCTATCTCGGGAATTATCTGGGCCGCGGCAGCGCGGTCGCCGCGACGGTCGACGAGCTGCTCGACTTCCGCCGCCGCGTCCTCGCGCGGCCCGGCGGTTCTGCCTGTGAAATCGTGTTCCTGCGCGGCGCGCACGAAGAGATGTGGCAAAAGCTGTTGCAGCTGCAATTCGCGGCCAATCCCGGCGAGGTGCTCGCCTGGATGGTGCGCGAGGGCGTCGAAGCCACCGTCCAGGCTTACGGCGGGGAGTTGCGCTACGGCTTTGCAGCCACCCGCGACGGACCGCGCACGATCACCCGATGGACCACGGCGCTGCGCAACGCGATGAACGCGGCGCCCGGCCACACGGTGCTGCTCGCCAGTTTGCGCCATGCGGTGTCGAGCGAGGGAGACCGCCTGTTGTTTGTCCATGCCGGCGTCGATGCGTCGCGCCCGCTTGCCGGCCAGGTCGACGTCTTGTGGTGGGGGGGACGGGACATTCTCGATCTCACCGCGCCGTTCGACGGCTTTGGCCGGGTGGTTTGCGGCTTCGACCGGCAGATGCGCGGTCTTGTCGAGGGTGAGTTCGCGGTCTCGCTCGACGCCGGCGCCGGCCGCGGCGGCCCGTTGCTCGCCGCCGCGTTCGCCGCCGATGGCGCCGTGCTGGAGGTCTTGCAGGCCTGAGCGGTCGAGCGTTCAGATCGCGG
>DATCQF010000166.1:0-2042 GCA_036569735.1 Allostellaceae bacterium
TGGCAGTACACAGCGCACCGTGGGGCGACGCCAGGCCTCGGTGCGCGAAATCAACCCGTACGAGACGCCGTACCGGCCGTTCCTGCCGTCGACCGCCTATGCGCTGGCCGCCTCGCGCCACATGCACGAATTCGGCACGACCCGCGAGCAGATGGCCGCGGTCGCGGTCGCCGCGCGGCAATGGGCCCTCCTCAATCCCGTCGCCTGGGAGAAAAAGCCGCTGACGATCCCCGAGGTGCTCGCCGCCCGCATGGTCAGCTATCCGTTCACCGTGCGCGACATCTGCCTCGTCACCGATGGCGGCGGCGCGATCATATTGACCACCCCCGAGCGCGCCAAATCGCTGAAGAAGGCGCCGGCCTACGTACTCGGCTGCGGCCAGGCGATTACCCACGCCAACATTTCGAGCATGCCCGATCTGACGATGACCGGGGCGATCCAGTCGGGCCGCGAGGCCTATGCGATGGCCGGGCTCGCGGCAAAGGACATCGACGTCGTCGAGCTCTACGACGCCTTCACGATCAACCCGATCCTCTTCCTCGAGGATCTCGGGTTCTGCCCGAAGGGCGAAGGCGGGCGCTTTGTCGAAGGCGGGCATATCGCGCCGGGCGGCGGGTTGCCGGTCAACACCAACGGCGGCGGCCTCTCCTACTGCCACCCCGGGATGTACGGCCTCTTCCTGTTGATCGAGGCGGTGCGCCAGCTGCGCGGCGAAGCCGGCGCGCGCCAGGTGCCCGGCGCCCAGACCGCGATCACCCACGGCAACGGCGGCGTCCTCTCGTCGCAAAGCACCGTGATATTGGGGAGCGAAGCGACAGTATGATCACCAGTGAGGCAGTGAGGCAGTGAGAGATTGAGTCGATGGCCGCATCGCACGAAAATGATCTGCTGACGGAGAAGGTAATCGGCTTCGCCATAGAAGTTCACCGCCAGCTCGGACCCGGCCTGTTGGAGTCGGCATATGAAGAATGCCTGTGTTACGAGCTAGCGCAGAATGCCCTCGGCTACCGCCGCCAAGTCCCTCTGCCCATCGTCTATAAGGGAATACGACTGGACTGCGGCTATCGGATGGACGTCGTGGTTGAGAATCAGGTCATCCTGGAGCTGAAGACGGTGGAGCGGCTGATGCCAATTTATGAAGCACAGATGCTCACCTACCTGAAGCTGAGCGGCATTCACACCGGTCTTTTGTTAAACTTCAACACAGCGGTACTCAAAGACGGCATTCGACGGCTTAGATTGTAGCTTTTTTCCTTCTTAACTCACTGTCTCATTGCCTCATTGGTGAATCAATTCCGTTACTGGAGGAACGAAAATGGCCGAGGGCGAATTGGTCCGCTTCGAGAACGAGGGCGGCATTGGAATCATCACCGTCGACAATCCGCCGGTCAATGCGCTGTCTCCGGGGGTGCCCGAGGGCATCGTCGCGGCGGTCGACAAGGGCAATGCCGACCCGGCGGTGACGGCGATGGTGCTGATCGGTTCCGGGCGCAGCTTTATCGCCGGCGCCGACATCCGCCAGTTCGGCAAGGGGCCCTCGACCCCGCCGACCGGGCAGCGGCCCTATGACGTGCTTGACCAGAGCCCCAAGCCGGTGGTCGCGGCGATCCACGGCTATGCGCTGGGCGGCGGGCTGGAAATCGCGCTCGCCTGCCATTACCGGGTCGCGGTGCCGAGCGCCAAATTGGGCCTCCCCGAGGTGCAGATCGGCCTCCTGCCGGGTGCCGGCGGGACCCAGCGGCTGCCGCGCCTCATTGGCCCGAAGGCGGCGCTGGAGATGATCACCTCGGGTCGTCACGTCCCCGCCGAGGAGGCGCACAAGCTCCGCGTGGTCGATGAGGTCGTGCCCGAAAGCGACCTGAAGGGCGCCGCGATGGCCTTCGCCCGCCGGGTCGCTGATACGCGGCCGCTGCCGCGCATCCGCGACAAGGGGGAAAAACTCGCCGAGGGCACGCCGGCGCTGTTCGAGGGGGCGCGCAAGGCGATCGCGCGGCGCGCCCGCAACCAGCGCGCGCCCTATGCCTGCATCGAGGCCGTCGAGG
>DATCQF010000167.1:0-4459 GCA_036569735.1 Allostellaceae bacterium
GCCCTACACGGTGCATCCCGTCGACGTTTTCGGCGAGGCGCAGTTTTCGCCGGAGTTCTTGAGGCTCAACCCGAATGCCAAGGTGCCGGTGATCGTCGACCGCGAAGCCGCCGGCGGGCAGCCGTACACGGTGTTCGAATCGGGGGCCATCCTGGTCTACCTGGCGGACAAGACCGGGCGGTTTCTCGCGAAGGACGGCGCGGCGCGCTATGACGCACTGCAGTGGATGATGGTCCAAATGACCACCATCGGCCCGATGTTCGGGCAATACGTCCATTTCATGCGGTTCGCACCGAAAGGGAACGACTATCCGCTCGACCGTTACCGAACCCAGGTCCGGCGCGCCCTGGAGGTGCTGGAAGGCCGTCTCGCCGCGGTCCCGTTCCTCGGTGGACCAGGCTATTCGATTGCCGATATCGCGACCTTTCCCTGGGCCCGCAACGTCGGAACCTTTCTCGGCAAGGCGGCGGAGGGCGATTATCCCCGGCTGATGGCGTGGGTTGCCGGCATCGCGACACGGCCAGCGGTCGTCCGCGCACTCGCCGCGGTCGACGACGTGCGGACCAAGACCACGCAGTTCAGCGAGGCGAATGCCGAGGCGATGGACCGGCTGTTCGGCCGTGGGAAACACAACGCGGCCGCCTGAATCCAATCCCGGCGTTGGACCGTCAGGCGCCGAACACGGTCTTCAGATCGGGGGTCGGCATGGCATCGCGAACCCAGGTAAAGCCGCCTTCTTCCCTCATCTCGCGGGCGCCCTTCATGAAGGCGGCGAGCGCGAGGCGCGACAACGCCCCGCCGACGCTCAGCCGCTTGACGCCGACCGCCTCCATCTCGGCGGCGGTAAGGGCGGGGTCGGCGGCGCTCATCACCACGTTCAACGGCTTGCCGATCGCCTGCACGACCGTGCGCATGGTCGCCAGATCACGCAGGCCCGGCGCGTAAAGCACATCGGCGCCAGCCTTCTCGAATGCCTGCAGGCGTTTGATCGTGTCATCGAGGTCGGGCCGGCCGCGGATCAAATTCTCGGCCCGCGCCACAAAGGTGAACGGCACCGGGAGGCGGCGGGCCATCTCGACACCAGCCGCCACACGCTCCACCGCGTGGTGGAAATCATAGATGCGCTCGCCGCTCCAATCCTCGATAGAGCCGCCGACAACACCCATCTCGGCCGCGTCGCGCAGGATGGTTGCGGCTTCCCGGGGATCATCGGCGTAGCCATTTTCGAGATCGGCGTTGACCGGCAGGTCGGTCGCCTCGGCGATAACACGGCAGTTCTCCAGAAGCTCGGCGCGGCTGACCGAACCCTCCCCGTCGACGCGGCCCAGCGCGTTCGACATGCCAAGGCTGGTGGTCGCCAGCGCCTCAAAACCAACCGACGCCAGTAGCTTCGCAGTGCCGGCGTCCCACGGGTTGGGCAGGATCAAAATTCCCGGGCGCTGGTGCAGCTCCCGAAACAGACGGCCCTTCTCGACCTGCGTGCGCATGAGCCTCTCTCCCATTATGCGCCAATACCGGATCGGCGGCGCCCGCCTCAAAATGTGGCCGGGCGTCTGCATATCCGCAGCGCGCTACCAAGCAAGCTGCCCTCGGTGCAGAACATCGCGCCACCGAAATGCATGGTACTCTGCGTGCGCTTCTTTCTGGGGGGTCGAAGGTAGTCAGCCATCAATTACCGATCCCACGATACACAGGATGAGGTGAACAGCGTCCTCGTTTGGACGATCTTGCCGGCAGGATTGCGGACCCTTGCAGCGTACCCCTGTCGCTGAACGGTGCGGAGGCTGGGATGGTGGTGCCGCTGATCGGCTATGTCGACCGCTTCTCGGGCCGCCCTGGCGAGCGCATCGCCGTCAAGGTTTCCAGCGGGTTCAAGGCTCCCTACCGGGCGGACATGGTGCGGATCGTCCATGCCGACGCCAACCCGGCCGGGCCCGGCGTCAAATTGGAGGAAGTCGCCGCCGGCGGCGAGTACCCCTCCCGCTCCCAGCCGGTGCACTCGGGCTCCGTGGGCGTCGTGACCGCCGCCCGGCCGATCGCGCTGCCTGATCCGTGCACGATTGTCGTTCGGGTGCAGCCCTGGCTGCTCGACGGGCGGCGCCAAGCCGTGCTCGCGATCGAGGACGAACTGACGCTGTTCGTTGCAGCCGACGGGGCGGTGCTGGAGGCGGGAGGCGGGCGTGTGCAGATACCGGCGCCGATGCTGGAGCGGCGCTGGTACGAGTTACGGGTGGTCGCGTCGGGCGGCAGTTTGCGCTTCCGCCAGACCGCCTTGCAGCGCAGCTGGGGCGTCCACGATTGCGGCGCGGCCGAGATGCCGGGCGCCGCCGGAATCCTCAAACGGCTGGCGTTGGGCGCCGGCTTCACCGCCGCTCCGGGGCCGCACGACGATCCTTATTGCACCTTCTTTAACGGCCGCATCGAGGATCCGGCCATCATCCTGGAGGCGGCGGACGAGGACGCGCCGATCGAGCCCGAGCGGTCGGAGTGCCTCACCTGGTGGGATTTCAGCGCCGGGATCGCGACCGACCGCATCCTCGACCGCGAGCACGCGCTCAACGGCTCGTTGCGCAACCTGCCGACCCGGGCGGTGCGCGGCTCGCGCTGGACCGGCGACGAGACCAACTGGCGGCACGCGCCGCGGCACTATGCGGCGATCCATTTCCACGAGGATGATCTCTACGATTGCGGATGGGAAACCGACTTCGCGGTCGAGATCCCCGACGGCATGGCGAGCGGCGTCTACGGCGTCCGGCTGCGCTGCGGCGACGCGCAAGACATCGTGCCGTTCTACGTGCTGCCGCCGGCCGGCACTGCGACGGCACCGATCGCCTTCCTCGCCTCGACCTTCACCTACCAGATTTACGGCAACCACCGGCGCGGCAACACCGACGAGGCGTTTCGCGCCCGCCAGGCGTCCTGGGGCGCCTATCCATGGAACGCCGACCAGCACCCCGAATACGGCGCCTCGACGTACAACACACACGCGGACGGCAGCGGCATCTGCTACTCCAGCATGCGCCGCCCGCTCCTGACGATGCGGCCGGGCTATATCACCTACAACGATGCGCGCGGCTCCGGGCTGCGGCACTTCCCGGCCGACACCCACCTCGTCGACTGGCTCGCCGTCAAAGGCATCGCTTACGACGTCATCACCGACCACGATCTCGACCGCGAGGGCGTGGCGCTATTGCAGCCGTACCGCGCGGTGGTGACCGGGTCGCACCCGGAGTACCACACGCCGAACACACTGAACGCGCTGCAGGACTACGTCGGGAACGGTGGCCGCCTCGCCTATCTCGGCGGCAACGGGTTCTACTGGCGGATCGCCACCAGCGAGGCGCTTCAGGGTGTCGTGGAGGTGCGCCGCGCCGAGGGCGGCATTCGCGCCTGGGCGGCGGAGCCCGGCGAGTATTTCCACGCACTCGACGGCGGCTACGGCGGGTTATGGCGGCGCAACGGCCGACCGCCGCAAATGTTGTGCGGCGTCGGTTTCTCGGCCCAGGGCCTCTTCGAGGGCTCCTATTACCGCCGTATGCCGGACGCCGCCGACTCCCGCGCCCAGTGGATTTTCGACGGGATCGAAGGCGACATCATCGGCGATTTCGGGCTGTCCGGCGGCGGCGCCGCCGGGTTCGAGCTCGACCGCGCCGATTTTGCGCTCGGCACGCCGCCCAACGCGCTGATCCTGGCTCGCTCCGAGGGCCACCAGAGACACTTCGTGGTAGTGCCGGAGGAACTCTTGACGCACGTGACGACGGTCACCGGCGAGCGCCCGCAAGCCCTGATCCGCGCCGAAATCGTCTATTTCGAGACGGTTGCCGGCGGCGCCGTATTCTCGACCGGCTCGATCACCTTCTGCGGCAGCCTGTCCCACAACAATTACGACAACAACATCTCCCGCCTCCTGGAAAACGCGCTGCGCCGCTTCGTCCAGTAGGCGCCGTCATAGGCACCGTCAGCGCGGGTGACCGGCACCGATGGGTTCGGAGGCCAAGGCGCCAGCCGACGCCGGCGATGGCCGATCCGCGACACGTCGGGTCACACGAAGCGCGTCGTGGCCCAGCCAGTCTCGAACGGGACATTCATCAAGGGCTCAGATCGCTTGTGGCGGAACATCCATGCCCCATCCACCCGCGCGTAAGTCTCGTGATCGATGCCGGCGCGCCACATCGCCCGATTTCCGGCGGCCACCGTGCACGGCATGAACAGGTACCACCGCGCTCGCGCCGTCTCGCCTTCCACCTCGATGTGGCCATTCAGGCTGTAATGGATCGCGAAGGAGAAAATCCCCGAGGCCCCCCGGAAGAAGCCCCGGATCGCCTCGCGCCCTTCGAACCGGCCCAGGGCGGGGCTTTCCCATACCGCATCCTCGGTAAACAACGCCGCGATCCCGTCGCAATCGTATTGATTGTCGCACAAGGCGGCATAGCGCGCTTTCAGGTTGCGGATCGCCTCC
>DATCQF010000168.1:0-17724 GCA_036569735.1 Allostellaceae bacterium
GCTCCGGCGCACACGCTCTATGACATCGTGAGGAAACTGCGCGACGGCGCCCAGGTCGAGCTGGAGGCGCCGGGCGGGCGCAACGAGATGCTGCTGCGCTCGGGCCGTTCGACCTTTACCCTCGCGTGCCTCCCGCCGGAGGACTACCCGGTCATGTCGGCCGGCGAATTGCCGCACCATTTCGCGCTGTCCGCCGCCGAATTGCGCAGCCTGATCGACCGCACCCGGTTCGCCATCTCGACCGAGGAAACCCGCTATTATCTGAACGGGATCTACCTGCACGCGACCAAGAACGACGAGGTGCCGGTGGTGCGCGCCGTCGCGACGGATGGGCACCGCCTGGCCCGGGTCGAGATAACCGCGCCCGAGGGCGCCGCCGGCATGGCGGGGGTCATCATCCCGCGCAAGACCGTCCTGGAGCTGAGGAAGCTGGTCGAAGAGGGCGAGGCGGAGGCCGAAGTTCAGATCGCGCTCGGCGAGACCAAGATTCGCTGTGCGATCGGCGAGGCGGCGCTGACCTCCAAGCTGATCGACGGCACCTTCCCCGATTACGATCGGGTGATCCCCAGCGGCAACGACAAAATCCTCGAGGTCGATTGCAAATCCTTCGCCGAAGCAGTCGACCGCGTGTCGACGATCTCATCGGAGCGCAGCCGCGCCGTCAAGCTGGCGATCGAGAAGGGCGGCCTCGTCGTTTCGGCAACGAGCCCGGAAAACGGCACCGCGGTCGAGGAGCTCGAAGTGCGCTACGAGAGCACCCCCATCGAAATCGGCTTCAATTCGCGCTATCTGCTCGACATCACCGATCAGATCGCCGGTGAATATGTGCAATTCCAGATGTCCGATGCCGGCTCGCCGACGATCGTGCGCGACAGTGCCGATGCCAGCGCGCTCTATGTCCTGATGCCGATGCGTGTTTGACCCGGCGCCTGCGCCCGGAATCGCTGGAAATTCGGGCGTTTCGACCCATATAGACACCATGCTTGCCGCGGCGCAGGAAGACCGTCAGGGCGCCGGCACCGCGGGCGTTGCGCCGCGTGGCGGGCGCGTCGGCGTGACCCGGCTGGTCCTCACCGATTTTCGCAATTACCGCTCGACCCGGCTCGACCTCGACTCGGCGGTGCTTCCGGTGGTGCTGACCGGACCAAACGGCGCCGGCAAAACCAACCTCCTGGAAGCGATGTCGTTTCTGTCCCCCGGCCGCGGCCTGCGCAATGCCAGGCTCAGCGATATCGACCGGCGCGACGCCGCCTCCGATGGGCTGGCCGAGGCGCCTCACCTGGGCTGGGCGGTCGCCGCGACCGTCGAGACACCGCATGGGCCGCTCTCGATCGGTACCGGCCGCGTCGGGACCCAGCGCGCCGGGGAGCACAATGGGGCGCGCGAGGGGGCGGGTGGCGAGCGCCGCACGGTCCGCATCGACGGCGCGCCGGCGCGTGGTCAGGCCGCGCTCGCCGAGCGCCTCGGGGTGTTGTGGCTGACCCCGCCGATGGACCGGCTGTTTGTCGAAGGACCGACCGGGCGGCGCCGGCTGCTCGATCGGCTGGTGCTCGGGCTCGATGCCGCGCATGCCGCGCGCGTGGCGCGTTATGAGCAGGCGTTGCGCGAGCGCTCGCGGCTGTTGCGCGAGGGTGGTTCGGGTGGCGGGTCGGCCGATCCGGCCTGGCTTGCCGCGCTCGAAGAGGTCATGGCGGCCGAAGGGGTCGCCATCGCGGCGGCGCGGCGCGACGCTGTCGAGCGGCTCGATCGGGTGTGCGCGGAAGGCGAGAACGCGTTTCCGCGCGCCCGCCTCAACCTCGTCGGCACGCTCGAGAGCTGGCTCGAAACCATGCCGGCGCTCGCCGTCGAGGAGCGCTTCCGGGCGGCTCTGGCGCACAGCCGGGCAACGGACGCGCCGTCGGGCGGCGCCGGACTCGGGCCGCACCGCTCCGATCTCGGCGTCTTTCACGCCGAGAAAAACATTGCCGCCGAGGCGGCGTCGACCGGCGAGCAGAAGGCGCTGTTGATCGCCATCGTCTTTGCCCAGGCCCGATTGCAGCGCGCCGTGCGCGGCGAGCCGCCGCTCATCCTGCTCGACGAGGTTGCCGCGCATCTCGATGCGCCGCGCCGCGCCGCGCTGTTCGAGGTCTTAGCCGGGCTCGACAGCCAGGTCTGGATCACCGGCACCGATACCGCGCTGTTCGCCCCGCTCAGCGGCGCCGCCCGCTTCCTCACGGTGAGCGACGGCGCCCTCACCGAAACCGACTGAACCCTTCAACCATTTCCTGACCGAGAGCCACATCGATCTATGGCAAACTCAGACCCATCCGACGCTTTCCCCGATCCCCTGCCACCAGGCGAACCTGGCGTGCCGGCGGTTCCTGCCGCCGACGGCGTCCTTCCCGCTGAAGCGCCGGCCTATGACGAGCGCTCGATCAAGGTGCTGCACGGCCTCGATCCGGTGCGCAAGCGGCCCGGCATGTATATCGGCGACACCGATGACGGCTCGGGCCTCCATCACATGATCTACGAGGTCGTCGACAACGCGATCGACGAGGCGCTGGAAGGTTACTGCGACACGGTCACGGTCACCCTCAACGCCGACGGATCGTGCACCGTCACCGATAACGGCCGCGGCATCCCGGTCGGCATCCACGAGGAGGAGGGCGTGTCGGCCGCCGAGGTCATCATGACCCAGCTGCACGCCGGCGGTAAGTTCGACCAGAACTCGTACAAGGTTTCCGGCGGCCTCCACGGGGTCGGCGTGTCGGTCGTCAACGCCCTCTCATCGCGGCTCGACCTCAGGATCTTCCGCGACGGCGCGGAATGGTTCATGCGGTTTCACGACGGCGTGCCCGAGGCGCCGCTCGCCCAGCTTGGCCCCGCCGCTCCGCTGCCGCCGGGCTCGCGCCGCGAGGGGCTCGCCACCGGGGCCGAGATCACCTTTCTGCCGAGCACCGCGACCTTCACGATGACCGAGTTCGATTTCACGACGCTCGAACACCGGCTGCGCGAACTGGCCTTTTTGAACAGCGGGGTCACGCTGGTGCTGACCGATCTGCGCGAAGCAGAGCCCAAATCGGTCACCTTTCACTATGACGGCGGGCTCGAAGCCTTTGTCGGCTACCTCGACCGCTCGAAGCAGGTCCTGCATGCGCCGCCGATCGCGATCTGCGGCGAGCGCGACGGCATCATTCTCGAAATCGCGATGGATTGGACCGACTCCTATCACGAGACGATGCTGTGCTTTACCAACAACATCCCGCAGCGCGACGGCGGGACCCACCTCGCCGGCTTTCGCGCGGCCTTGACCCGCACCGTCAACGCCTATGCCAATGACAGCGGCATCGCAAAAAAGGAAAGGGTGGCGCTGACCGGCGAGGACATGCGGGAAGGTTTGACCTGCATTCTCTCGGCGAAGATGCCCGACCCGAAATTCTCGTCGCAGACCAAGGACAAGCTGGTCTCCTCCGAAATCCGGCCGGTCATCGAGGGCCTGGTTGCCGACCGCCTCCAGCAATGGTTCGAGGAGCATCCGGCCGACGCCCGCAAGATCATCGGCAAGGTGGTCGAGGCCGCCGCGGCGCGCGAGGCGGCCCGCAAGGCGCGCGATCTGACCCGTAGGAAGAGCGCGCTCGACATCTCCAACCTGCCGGGCAAGCTCGCCGATTGCCAGGAGCGCGACCCGGCCAAGAGCGAATTGTTCATCGTCGAGGGCGACAGCGCCGGCGGCTCGGCGAAGCAGGGCCGCAACCGCGCCAACCAGGCGATCCTGCCTTTGAAGGGCAAGATCCTCAATGTCGAGCGCGCCCGCTTCGACAAGATGCTGTCGTCGGCCGAGATCGGGACCCTGATCCAGGCGCTCGGCACCGGAATCGGCGTCGAGGATTTCGACGCGGACAAGGCGCGCTATCACCGCATCATCATCATGACCGACGCCGATGTCGACGGCAGCCACATCCGAACCCTGCTGCTGACGTTCTTCTTCCGCCAGATGCGGCAATTGATCGAGAAGGGTTTTCTCTACATCGCCCAGCCGCCGCTCTACCGGCTGCAGCGCGGCAATGCGAAGCCGGTCTACCTGAAGGACGATCCCGCGCTCGAAGCCTATTGCATCGATGCCGCGCTCCGGGACGCGGTCTTCACCCAGCATGACGACGGCCAGCGCGCCGCCAACGATCTGCGCGATCTTTTGGAGCAGGCCCGGGTGCAGCGCCGCTGGATCCAGCCGCTCAGCGCAAAGGTCGGCAGCCTCGCGGTTGTCGAACAGGCCGCGCTCGCCGGCGCGCTCGCCGCCGGGATCCTCGCCGATCCGAACCGCGCGATCGAGGTGGCGCACCGCACCGCCGACCGGCTCAACCAGCTTGAGGGCGGGGGCCCGGACGGGCGGTGGCAGGGCGAGGTCATCGCCGGCGAGGGCCTGGTGTTCAGCCGCACCCGCCAGGGCGTCGGCGAGCGCCGGCTGATCGACGCGGCGCTCCTGCGGTCGAGCGAGGCGCGCCGGCTCGACGGCGACGGCGCCCAGCTGCGCGAGGTCTATGACCGGCCAGGCAGGCTTGTCGCGCGCGACAAGGAATACCGCATCGCCGGCCCCTCTTCCCTCGTCGAGGCGGTGATGGAGGCCGGGCGGCGCGGCATCGAGGTCAACCGCTACAAGGGCCTCGGCGAGATGAACCCCGACCAATTGTGGGAGACGACGCTCGACCCCGACGCGCGCTCGCTGCTGCAGGTCCGGGTCAGCCACGAGGACCTCGCCGAGGAAACCTTCTCGACCCTGATGGGCGACCTCGTCGAGCCGCGCCGCGACTTCATCCAGGCCAACGCGCTCAATGTCGCCAATCTGGATGTGTGACACCGCGGCCGCGATAAAAGCGCGGCGGGGGCGGCGTCAGCGGGCGAGGTCGCTGGCGAGGGAGAAGGCGGTGGCGCTGGGGCCGGACTGGCCGCGATAGATCTGCAGGTTTTCGAGGACGCGCTGGACGTAGAGGCGGGTCTCGGTGAAGGGGATCATCTCGATCCAGTCGACCATCGTGATGTCCTGGCCGCGCGGGTCGCCGAAATCGCGCAGCCATTGGCGCACCCGGCCGGGGCCGGCGTTGTAGCCGGCGATCGCCAGCGCATAGGACCCGCCGAAATCCTCCATCAGGGTTTCGATATAGGAGCGGCCGAGGGTCACGTTGTAGAGCCCGTCAGTGGTCAGCCGGTCGAGCGAATAGGGCAGCTGCAGCTTCTTGGCGACGCCGGCGGCGGTCCCCGGCATCAGCTGCATGAGGCCGCGCGCCCCGACCGGGCTCATCGCTTCCGGGGCAAAGGCGCTCTCCTGACGGACGATCGCCAACAGGAGCGGACGCTCGGCGATGCCGCCGTCGGGCAGGGCCGTCACCGGGTAGCCGTGCACCATCAGCGGCATCCCGGCGTCGATCGCGCGCCGCGCCACCATGATCGCCTGATCGACCCGGCCATGCGACTCGGCGAGCGAGGCAAGCATGGCAAAGTCGAGCGGGGTCTTGGCGCCGTCCGCCAGCTGCATGAGGAACGCCTTGGCGTGATCGCGGTCGCCCGCGGCGAAGAACAGCTGCGCCGCGCGGACCAGCTCCAGCGCGGCGAAGCGGGCCTGCGCGGCGCTGTCCGGGCGCGGTTCGGGCACCGGATGCGGCGGCGCGTCGCGGCCGAGCTGATGGGCCGCCAGCTGGCCGTAGAAGGTCGCCATGTGCTCGGCCCCGGCGGCATACCACTTCGCTGCGAGATCGGGCTTCCCCGCCGCCTGCGCGGCCCGCCCGCCCCAATAATCGGCGCGCGCCTTGGCATAGGGGCTCGTCACCTGGGCGAGGATGTGGGCGAAATGGTCGAATGCGAGCGAGGGGTCCTTCCGATAGCGCAGCGCGATGTAGCCGCACAGGAATTCCGCTTCGGAGGCGGCGGTGTCGTCGCTCGTCCGGTGGTGGACGATGCGGTAGGCGGTATCGCTGTTGCCGGCGGCCAGGAGGCGGCGGGCGACCAGGAGGCGCTCGCTCCACCACAGGGCCGGGCGGACCGGGGTATCGTCATGTGCGAGCAGGAGCCGCGCGGCCGCCTCGTAATCGTCCTTCTTGCGCCGCCAGCGCGCCTCCTCGAACGCGAGGCCCGGGTCCAGGCGGAGCTGCGCCGGAACCTTGGCGAGCACCGCATCGAGGTTGGCCGCGTTGCCGGCCAGCGCGAGGCGCGCCTCCGCCACGGCGCGGTAGTCGGCCGGCAGCAGCGCCAGCATGCGGCGGGCCGCATCGGGCTGGCCGTCCCACATCAGCCGGTCGAACCGCCCCTGGTGGTCTTCCGGGCGCAGCGTGGTGGAGAAACGCACCAGGAGGCCGCGCTCCTGGGCGAGCGTGAAATCGCCCTCGGCCCACGCCGCGCGCAGCGCCGCCGCGCCGGCGCTGACATTGCCCCGGTTGATCATGATCTCGGCGGCGCGCGCCTTGCCAACGCCGCTGACCGGAGGATGGCGCTTCAGCCAGTCCGCGGCGGTGTCGTCGCTCTCGCTCGCCATCGCGTCCTCGGCGCGGCGCTTCAGCGTCTTGTGCAGCGGCCAATCCGGATTTTCCTCGAGAAAGCCGGCGATCTCGGGAAACCGCCCGCCGGGGTTCGAGCGGGTGTAATCGAGCCAGCGGACGATCTTCTGCGTCAGCGGGTCGCCACTCTGGCCGGCCTGACCGTAGGCCTGGTTCCAATCGCCGGCGCGCGCGGCGGTAATCGCGGTGAGCCCCGCGCTGTCGGCGGCGCCATCGGCGCGAACGCTCGCCGCCAGCGCGAAGAGCCCACCAACGGCAAGTAAAAACAGGCGAAATACCGGAAACAAAGCCGGCTGCTCCAGGTGCTGTTAAGGCGAGACCTCAGTCTTTACGGGTTCTCACCGGGATCGGCAAGGCGATACTGTAACGCTCGGTAACACCGCCTGGCGCGGCCACCGGAAACATTGCTCGATCGGTGCGGTTGAAGCCAAGGGCGGGCGGGACTATCGTGCACCCAAGGCCGCGTCGCAGTCCGGGAGGAAGCCATGTTCAAGGGGTCGTTTGTCGCGTTGATCACCCCGTTCCGCGACGGCGCGGTCGACGAATCAGCGTTTCAGGAACACGTCGCCTGGCAAGTCGGCCAGGGCACCCACGGGCTGGTGCCGATCGGGACGACCGGCGAATGCCCGGCGCTCGAACATGACGAGCAGGAGCGCCTGATCCATCTGTGCGTCGAGGTCGCCAAAGGCCGGGTGCCGGTGATCCCCGGCACCGGCTTCAACTCGACCAGCCATACGATCAGTGCGACGCGTGCCGCCAAGGCGGCCGGCGCGGATGCGGCGCTGATCGTTTGCCCCTATTACAACAAGCCGACGCAAGAGGGCCTCTACCAGCATTTCAAGGCGGTGCACGACGCGGTCGACATCCCGATCGTCATCTACAACATCCCCGGGCGCAGCGCCGTCGACATGTCGAACGCGACGATGGCACGCCTCGCGAAACTGCCCAACATCGTCGGGGTCAAGGACGCGACCAACGACCTCGCCCGGCCCTTGCGGATGCGGGTCGAGATCGACGGCGAATTCTCCCTGTTGTCGGGCGAGGACGCGACGGCCGTCGCCTATCTCGCACAGGGCGGCGACGGCTGCATCTCGGTGACCGCCAACGTCGCGCCGGGGCTGTGCTCGGAGATGCACGTGGCTTGGCAGAAGGGCGACTTCGCGACGGCGCGGCGGATCAACGAGCGCCTCATTCCGCTGCACGACGCGCTCTTCGCCGAAACCAGCCCTGCGCCGGTCAAATACGCCGCCTCGCTCCTGGGACGCTGCACCGCCGAGATGCGCCTGCCGCTGGTCCAGCCGATGCCGGCGACCAGGGAGCGGGTCGAGGGGGCGATGCGCGGCGCCGGGCTGATCAACTGATCGGGCTTTCGGTTCTGGGTACTCGGACCGCGCGTCGCTTCGCGGCGACCCCCTCTCCCGCATTGGGGGAAAGGGTTGGGGTGAGGGGGCGGCAGCCCGTCGTGACCCGGCTACCCTCACCCTCCCGCGCCTGCGGCGTGGGTCCCTCCCTCTCCCGCGGTGCGGGCGAGGGGCAAGAATGAGCGGGCGCGATGCGGGCGACTGACCGGTATGCCGCGCAGAACCGCCGCGCCCGGTTCGATTACCTGATCGAGGACAAGCTCGAAGCCGGGCTGGTGCTGCACGGCACCGAGGTGAAGGTGCTGCGCCAGGGCGGCGCGAGCATCGCGGAAGCCTATGCCGACGAGAAGAGCGGCGAACTCTACCTCGTCAACGCCAACATTCCCGAATACAAGGCCTCCAAGCACTTCAACCACGAGCCGCGCCGGCCGCGCAAGCTGCTGTTGCACAGGAAGGAGGTCAACCGCCTCCTCGGCGCGATCCGCCGCGAGGGCGTGACCGTGGTGCCGCTGGCGATCTACTTCAACGAGCGCGGCCGCGCCAAGGTCGAGCTCGGCCTGGCGCACGGCAAGAAGAAGGCCGACAAGCGCCAGGCCGAACGCGACCGCGACTGGCAGCGCAGCCGCGCCCGGATCATGCGTTCGCGCGATTTGTGAACCTCGATCACCCGCGTGACTGAAACGCCACGAAAAACCACGCCACGGCGCCGGCGCCATCTTGTCCTTCAGGAAGTTACGCGGCTATTCGCAAATCGCCTGCGGCATGCGCGACAGGCAGCCAACTCGCATTGGTCGGCCGGGCTGAAGCAAACCTTCCCCCGCCCGTGTGACAGAAAAAGAGCCTGGTGGCGAAGCGTCGAACTGGTTCAGAACGGCGGCGGCCCCACCACCTCCCGGCCGTACTTTTGGGCGATTTGCGCAAAATCTCCGGTCGGGCGACCGACGATCTCCTCCCACGATTTACCTGCCGTGGCCGGGGTGTGGAGGAACAGCACGCGACCCGGTTCGGCGCCGGTGCTTTTCCAGGCATGCGGCAGGTCACGCGGCATGAAGGCGCAGCTGCCGGGGCCGCCGACGGTGATCTCGTCGCCAATTTTGAAGGTGATTTCGCCGGCAAGGACGTAGGCCACCTCGTCGCTGCCGTGGTGAATGTGGAAAGTTGTCACCGTCCCTGGCGGCGCAATCTCCTCAAACATCATCACGCTTTCTTGTGTTTCTCCGCTTTGTAGCTTGAGCGTGGCCGATCTGCCGGGCGACATTTGCAATACCGGTCCCTGACCGGGTGCCATAACGATGCCCTTGGTGTTCATGATTTCCTCCTTCCCGGCGTCGGACCTCCGTAAGTGGTAGCCTAACATGAAGCCAGCCGGCGCGCGAGTTCGCCGATCACCGCTTCGAACATCGCCGCGGTGAGACGGCCGGTATTGGTGTTGAGCCGCGAGCAGTGATAGCTGTCGGCGAGGAGGGTCCCGTCCGGCAGATGGTGCATCGCGGCGTGGGCAAAGGGGTAGCGGGCGCGCCGCAAATCCTTTGCCGCCAGCACCGAGTTGTGGGCGATCCCACCGAGCGCGAGGATCGCGCGCGGGGCCGGCGATGCCGCCAGATCGGCCGCGAGAAAGCGCCCGCATGCCGCGATTTCGGCGGTTTCGGGCTTGTTTTGCGGGGGAACGCAGCGCACCGCGTTGATGATGCGGGCGCCGCGCAACTCCAGCCCGTCCCCGGGATGGGCGGCGTAGCTGCCGGCGGCAAAGCCTGACTGCAACAGGGTGCGGTAGAGAAGATCACCGGCAAAGTCGCCGGTGAACGGACGGCCGGTCCGGTTGGCGCCGCGCAGCCCGGGCGCCAGGCCGACAATCAAGAGCGCGGGCGAGGGATCGCCGAAGGAAGGGACCGGGGCATTGAACCAGTCGGGATGCGCGAGGCGCTGGGTCGCCCGGAAGGCGACCAGCCGCGGGCAGAGCGGGCAGTCACGATCCGGGGCGCGCCCCGAGGCGCGATCGGGGGCGGTCAGGGCCTGCGCCTATTTGTCACGCGTCCCGGCTGGTCACTCGGTCTCGGCCGGCTCGGCGCGTGGGCGTGCGAGTTCGTCGCGCGGATGATGGGCGCGCATGATGCTCGGCGCCAGCTCCTGCAGCTCGACAAAGCTGTCGGCCTGCCGGCGCAGATCGTCGGAGGCCATCGGCGGGGTGGAGCGCAGGGTGGACACCACCGACACCCGCACCCCACGCCGCTGGACTGCTTCGACGAGCCGGCGGAAATCGCCGTCGCCGGAGAACAAAATCGCATGGTCGATATGCTGCGCCATTTCGAGCATGTCGATCGCCAGCTCGATATCCATGTTGCCCTTGATGCGGCGGCGGCCCATCGCGTCGGTGAATTCCTTGGTCGGCTTGGTGACCATGGTATAGCCATTATAATCGAGCCAATCGACGAGCGGCCGGATCGGCGAGTATTCCTGATCCTCAATCATCGCCGTGTAGTAGAATGCCCGTATCAGGCGCCCTTTCGACCGAAACAGGTCGAGCAGCCGCTTGTAGTCGATATCGAACGCCAGACCCCGAGCAGCGGAATACAGATTGGCGCCGTCAATGAATATCGCAATACGTTCTTCTGGATAGAAAATCATCTGAAACTCCAGCAAATTTGAAAATGCCGGTTATTCTCATATGCACGAGATTTGCCGTCAAGCGCGGCGCAAGCGGGGGTGATCGCGGGTGATCCTCATCGGCATTGGCAGCAACCTCGCCGCGCCGGCGTTCGGTTCGCCCGAAGACACGGTGAACGCGGCGATGGCACAACTGCCGGCGATCGGCATCGCGGTCGTGCTGCGCTCGCGCTGGTACCGGTCAGAGCCGGTGCCGCCGTCGGATCAGCCCTGGTATGTAAACGGCGTCGCCGCGGTCGAGACCCGCCTCACCCCGGCGGCACTGCTCACCGCGCTCCTCGCGATCGAGACCCGGTTCGGGCGCCGGCGCGGCGCGCCCAATGCCGCCCGCACCCTCGATCTCGACCTCATCGACTACGATGGCCGCCAATGCGCGAGCGAGCGCCTCACCTTGCCGCATCCACGCCTGCACGAGCGCCGCTTCGTCCTCGTCCCGCTGGCCGAGATTGCGCCCGACTGGCGCCATTCGCGGTTTGCGCTGACCGCGAGCGAACTGCTGCGTCGCCTGGCACCGGGCCATCCGGTTTGCGCGCTGGGCGAGCCGGCGCCGCCGCGCGGGTGATTGTGGTTGCGCGCCGACCCCGATATAAGGCCGCGCCGAGTGCGTCCGGCGCTTGGCATCAGAAGGGCTCCCGCGGTGATGCGATGACGGTCTACGAAGCTGGGGGCTACGAAGCTGCCCGGATCAACATGATCGAGAGCCAGCTGCGTCCCAACAAGGTCACCGACGAGCGGGTGATCGAGGCCTTCATGCGGGTCCGCCGCGAGCTGTTCGTGCCCGAAAAGCTGCGCGGCGTCGCCTATATCGACGACGACCTGCCGCTTGGCGATGGCCGCTACATCATGCAGCCGATGGTCGCGGCCCGGCTGCTGCAGGCGGCAATGGTCGAGCGCGCGGATACCGCCCTGGTGGTCGGCGCCGGGGTCGGGTACGAGGCGGCGCTCCTGGCACAACTGGCGCGCAGCGTCGTCGCGCTGGAAGAAAATCCGGAGCTCGCGCGAATCGGGCGGTCGGCCCTGGTCGATCACCGCATCGCTTCGGTCGGCTATGTCGAGGCGCCGCTTTCATTGGGGCACCGTCAACGGTCGCCCTATGATTTGATCCTGTTCGGCGGCGCAGTCACGGCGATCCCTGGGGAAATCAACGCCCAGCTTGCCGAAGGCGGACGCATCGCTGTGGTTTTGCGGCAACATGAATGTGTCGGGCGGGCCACTTTGATAACACGGGCTGGCGGAGCACTTGCGCCGCGGGTTATATTTGACGCCGCTACGCCGCTACTTCCGGGTTTGGTCGCGAAGGCGGCCTTTGTGTTTTGAGGGGTGGATGCCGCAGCCGAGGGGATGCCACGGACGCCGGCGGTCGCTGCGGGCCTCAGCTGGCCGCGCCGCAGGCGCCGCGGCGCTGATTGCCGGGGTGCTGATTGCCGGGGTGCCGGCGTCGGCGCAGACGCTGACCGAGGCCTTTGCCTACGCCTATAACAACAACCCGCAGCTCCTGGCGCAGCGCGCCGCGCTGCGGGCGGCCGACGAAGGGGTGCCGCAGGCGTTGGCGAACTGGCGCCCGACGGTGAACTTTACCGGTCAGGCGGGGTTCACCCGCGGCGCCTCCGAACAACCAAACCCTGTTACCGGCGCCCCGACGCCCAGTCAGTTTGCCAGCTTTGTCAACAAATCGCTCGACCTCAGGGTTACCCAGCCGCTGTATCGCGGCGGCCGTACCGAGGCGCAGACGCGGCAGGCGATCAACACGGTCCAGGCTGCTCGCGCGCAGACCGTCGGGGTCGAAACCACCGTGTTCCAGGCGGTCGCCCTGGCCTACCTCGACGTCGTGCGCGATCAGACGCTGGTCGAGGTCAGCCGCAACAACGAAGCGGTCTTGCGCAAGCAGCTCGAGGCGACGCGCGACCGGTTCCGCGTCGGCGAGGTGACCCGCACCGATGTCGCGCAGGCTGAATCGGCGCTGGCGCAGGCCACCGCGCAGCGCATCAACGGCGAGGGGCAGCTCGAGGTCAGCCGGGCCAACTTTACCCGCGCCGTCGGCCATCAGCCCGGCCGGCTGATGATGCCGCGCGAGCGGCCGGTTTTGCCGGCGACCCGCGAGGAAGCGCTGAGCCTTGCCGGCAATGATAATCCGAACGTCATCTCGGCCTCGTTTACCGAGCTGGCCGCGCGCGACAATGTCGACGTCGTCCGCGGACAGCTGTTGCCGCAGATCTCGATCGTCGGCGATCTCAACCGCAGCTTCGCCCCATCGTTCACGCAGCGCAACTTCCGCCAGGACAGCGCGTCGGTGACCGCCCAGTTGACGATGCCGCTCTACGAGGGCGGCGCTGTCTACTCGCAGACCCGGCAAGCGCAGCAGACCGTCGGACAGCGCCGCAGCCAGGTCGACGATGCGCGGCGCCAGGCGGTGCAGACCGCCACCCAGAACTGGGAGACGCTGCAGGCGGCGCGCGCGGCGATGGCCTCGTTCGGCACCGCGGTGCGAGCGGCGCAAATCGCGCTCGACGGCACCCAGCAGGAGGCGCTGGTCGGCTCGCGTACCGTGCTCGACGTGCTGATCGCCCAACAACAGCTGTTCACCACCCAATCGCAGCTGGTTACCGCCCAGCATGACGCCGCGCTGGCCGAGTTCAACCTGACGGCGGCGATCGGCCGGCTGATCGCGCCGGAGTTGAAGCTCCCGGTGCACCTCTATGACATGGGCCGCCACTACAAGCTGGTGAAGGACAAGTGGCTGGGGTTCAGCGGCGGGCTGAAGGAATAGGCATCGCCGTTTGATCGCCGTTGCCAGGCATCGCGCCCCTGGTATCGCGCCCCTGGCAAATCGCGCCCCCTGGCAAATCGTTGCAGACTTGCCTAGGTTAGCCGTGAGCACCATCGGTAACGGTTGAGCCAGATGTCGGACGCGAAATCTCCGCCGGAGTTGTCGATGGACGAGATCCTCGCGACGATCCGGCGCATCATTGCCGAAGACGAGCAGCCGGGCGGGTCAGCCTCCGGCGGGGCGACCGGCGGCAGCGCCGGAACCGGCAGCGGTACGGCGGTCGGCGCCGGCGGCGCGGCGGCCAAAGCCAACGCCGGGGATACCTCCGACGAAATCGTCGAACTGACCGAGGCGATCAACGAAGACGGCACCGTGCGGCATCTCGCGCCGATCGGCGGCACGTCGCGGATTGCGGCGCTGCGCGAGCCGGCTCCGGTGGCCGCCCAGGTCGAGCCCGAACCCGCACCATCGCCTGCCGACGCGCCCAGCCCGCCAGCGGCGCCGATTCAGGCCGTTGCGCCAGTCCAGGCCGAGAAGCCAGCTGAGGCCGGCGCGCCAGCAGAGCCCGTTACGCCAGAACCGGCCGCTACGACCGACGAACGGCTCGTGTCCGACTGGGCGTCAACCGCCGCGGGGGCAGCATTTGCCCGGCTTGCCTCGGCACCGCGCGAGCCGCGCCCGGAGCGCGAGATTGCGCCCGGCGCAGCCGGTCGCGCGCTGGAGGACGTCGTGCGCGACCTCCTGCGGCCGGTGTTGCAGACCTGGCTCGACGAGCACCTGCCGGAAATCGTCGAGCGGCTGGTGCGTGCCGAAATCGCCCGCGCCGGCAAGCCCGGGCCCACTTGATGGCCAAGGTGGCTTGACGCTGGAGGCCGCTTGAGGTGGCCTGAGGCCGGGGCAGCGCGTGCTATCTCCTGCGCCGGCCCTGCGCCAGGCCTGCACCGGCGTTTTTGACATGATGGTTGACTGAGGAACGGTTCGGCGATGCTGGACAAGACCTATCGCCCCGAAACTGTGGAAACCCGCCAATACGAGGCGTGGCAGCGCGCCGGCGCTTTTGCCGCCGATCCGGCGGGCGGGAAGCCCCCCTACGCGATCATGATGCCGCCGCCGAACGTGACCGGCAGCCTGCACATGGGCCACGCGCTGACCTTCACCTTGCAGGACATCCTCATTCGCTTCGAGCGGATGCGCGGGCGCGACGCACTGTGGCAGCCCGGCACCGATCACGCCGGGATCGCCACCGAGATCGTCGTCGGCAATCAGCTCGCCGAGCAGCAAATCGACAAGCGCGATCTCGGCCGCGAGGCATTTATCGAGCGGGTGTGGGCGTGGAAGGAGGAATCGGGCGGCACGATCACCCGCCAGCTGCGCCGCCTCGGCGCGTCGGCCGATTGGGGCCGCGAGCGCTTTACGATGGACGCGGGCCTCTCCGCCGCGGTGCGCCGGGTGTTCGTGACGCTCTACCGCGAAGGGCTGATCTACCGCGATAAGCGCCTGGTAAACTGGGACCCGGTCATGCACACGGTGATCTCGGACCTCGAGGTCGAAGCCCGCGAGACCAGGGGCTCCTTGTGGCATATCCGCTATCCGGTGGAGGGCGAGCCCGGGCGTTTCATCACCGTAGCGACGACCCGCCCGGAGACGATGCTCGGCGACACCGGCGTCGCGGTCCATCCCGACGACGCACGCTATGCCGATCTGGTCGGCCAAAGGGTGCGCTTGCCGCTGGTCGGCCGCCTCATCCCGATCGTCGCCGACGAATACGCCGATCCGGAACTGGGCAGCGGCGCGGTCAAGATCACCCCGGCGCATGATTTCAACGATTTCGAGGTCGGCCGGCGGCACGGCCTCGAAGCGCTCAACATCTTCGACCGCGACGCCCATCTGAACGATGCCGTGCCCGAGCGCTATCGCGGGCTCGAACGGTTTGCCGCGCGCAAACAGGTGCTCGCCGATCTCGAGGCGGCCGGGCTGATCGAGAAGATCGACGACCACGTCCTGATGGTGCCGCACCACGACCGCTCGGGTGAAATCATCGAGCCGTGGCTGACCGACCAGTGGTTCTGCAACGCCGCCGAGCTGGCTGCGCCGGCGATCGCCGCGGTCGAGAGCGGGCGCACCCAATTCGTGCCGCGGCAGTGGGAAAACACGTTTTTCGAATGGATGCGCAACATCCAGCCCTGGTGCATCTCGCGGCAATTGTGGTGGGGCCACCAGATCCCGGCGTGGTACGGCCCGGACGGCAGGGTGTTCGTCGCCGAGAGCGAAGCGGAGGCGGCGGCTGACGCGGCGGCGCATTACGGCAGCACGGTCGCGCTCACCCGCGACGAGGACGTGCTCGACACCTGGTTTTCCTCGGGGCTGTGGCCGTTCTCGACCCTGGGGTGGCCAGAGGAGACCCCCGAGCTGGAGCGCTATTACCCGGGCGACGTATTGGTCACCGGCTTCGACATCATCTTCTTCTGGGTCGCCCGGATGATGATGCAGGGACTGCATTTCATGGGCGATGTGCCGTTCCGCACGGTCTACATCCACGCCCTGGTGCGCGACGAGCGCGGCCAGAAGATGTCGAAATCGCGCGGCAACATCATCGACCCGCTCGATTTGATCGACCGCTTCGGCTGCGACGCGCTGCGTTTTACGTTGGCCGCGCTCGCCTCGCCCGGGCGCGACATCAAGCTCGCCGAGAGCCGGGTCGAGAGTTCGCGCAACTTCGCGACAAAGCTGTGGAATGCCGCGCGCTACGCCGAGATGAACGGCTGCGAACCGGTGCCGGGGTTCGACCCGCGGGCCTCTCGGCTCACCGAAAACCGCTGGATCGCCGGCGCGACCCGGGACTGCGCCGCCGCGGTGACGGGCGCGCTCGAAGCCTTCCGCTTCGACGAGGCGGCGCATCTCATCTACCACTTCGTGTGGGGCAGTTTCTGCGACTGGTATCTCGAATTTACCAAGCCCATCCTCCAGGCCGAGGACGCCGCCGCGCGCGCCGAAACCCAGGCGACGACCGCCTGGGTTCTGGCCCAGACGCTCCACCTGCTGCACCCGGTCATGCCGTTCATCACCGAGGAGCTGTGGCGCCAGTTCGGCGGCGAAGCGGCGGGGATGCTGATCACGTCGCGGTGGCCCGATCTGCCGCCCGATCTGCACGACCCGGAAGCGGCCGCCGAGATGGAGTGGGTTGTCGCGGCGGTCTCGGCGATCCGGACGATCCGCACCGAGGTCAATGTGCCGGCCGGGGCGCGCCTCCCGCTCCTCGTCAAGGATGCCGATGCCAATGCGGCAGCGCGCCTCACGCGGCACCAGGGGCATTTCGTGCGGCTCGCGCGGGTCGAGCGGATCGACGCGGTCGACAGCGTTCCCGAGGGCGGCGTCGCCGCGATCGTCGAGGGCGCCACGCTGATCCTGCCGGTCGGCGAGATCATCGACCTCGGCCGCGAAAAAGCCCGGCTCGCCAAGGAAATCGGCCGGCTCGACGCCGATCTCGCCAAATTCGCGCAAAAACTCGGCAACCCGGCGTTTCTCGCCAAGGCCAAGACCGACGTGATCGACGAGCAGCGCGAACGCGAAGCCGACGCGCGACGCGACCGCGAACGCCTGCAAGCGGTCTACGACCGCATCGCGGCGGGGTGAGGCCGCTCCGGGGCGGGGCCGCCTGCGATCGGCCACGGATCTTGATCCGCGCCCGGGAGAGCTTGTGAATTTGTCGGCGAGGCCGCCGGATTGGCGTCGCGCGTCCTTCGAGACGCCCGCTGCGCGGGCTCCTCAGGATGAGGTTCTTTCTTAATGCCATAAAATACCTATCCTCATCCTGAGGAGGCGCGCCGCGCCGTCTCGAAGGACGCAGATTTCGTCATGCAGCACCTGTTTCGGACCGCACGGCGCGCAGAAAATCATCGCGCCGCGGGTGGATGGCGGATGAACCGCGCTTGCCGAGGGGAGCTGGTGTGACCCTGCGAACCGAAGATCTCGTCTCACGCGGCCTCGTCGCGCCGGAGCGGCTCGACGCGTTGCGCCGGGTGGGGGAGGAGTTCGCGGTGGCGGTGACCGACGAGATGGCGGCGCTGATCGATCCCTCGGACCCGGTCGATCCGATCGCGGCGCAATTCGTGCCGAGCGTGGCGGAACTGGAAAATGCGCCCGACGACCAGCCCGACCCGATCGGCGACGAACGCTGGTCGCCCTTGCCCGGGATTGTCCACCGCTACCCCGACCGCGTGCTCATAAAGCCGATCCTCACCTGCCCGGTCTATTGCCGCTTTTGCTTCCGGCGCGAGCAGGTCGGCAAGGGTAATGGCGTGCTCGCCCCGGCCGCGCTCGACCGCGCGTTCGGCTATATCGCGGAGCATCCCGAAATCTGGGAGGTCATCGTCACCGGCGGCGACCCGTTCCTCCTGTCGCCGCGCCG
>DATCQF010000169.1:0-2032 GCA_036569735.1 Allostellaceae bacterium
CTCGTGGAAGGCGCCGTGATTGCGAAACGACCCGAGAAACAGCTTCAAGGACTTGCTCTCGAGGATCGTGGCGTCGGGCACGTAATCGATGACGAGGTGGGCGAAATCGGGCTGTCCGGTCAATGGGCACAGCGCGGTGAATTCGGGGCAGGTGAAGCGCACGACATAGGCGTCTCCCGGATGCGGGTTCGCCACGGTGTCGAGCACCGCCGCGTCGGGCGATGCGGGCAGCCCCGCGCGGCGTCCGAGCACCGGCTGGGTCATCGCGCGTCCTCCGCCAGCGTGAAATCGGCGAGCCGGCCTTGCCCGATCGCCGCGCGCAAATCAGCCATCAGATCGGCGTAGTAGGTCAGATTATGGGTGGTCAGCAGCATGCTCGCCAGGATCTCTCGCGCCTTCGTCAGATGATGTAGATACGCCCGGCTGAAGCCGGTGCAAGCCGGGCAGCGGCATAGGGGGTCGAGCGGGGCGGTATCCTCGGCATGGCGGGCGTTGCGCAGGTTGAGCGTGCCGGCGCGGGTAAAAGCCTGGCCGGTGCGCCCGGAGCGGGTCGGCAGGACGCAGTCGAACATGTCGACCCCGCGCCTCACCGCGCCGACGATGTCGCCGGGCTTGCCCACGCCCATCAGATAGCGCGGGCGGTCTTCGGGGAGGCCGGGCACGCTCGCCTCGACCATCGCGAACGTTGTCGCCTGCCCCTCGCCGATCGCCAGCCCGCCGACCGCATAGCCGTCGAACCCGATGTCGACGAGGCGCGCCGCCGAGCGCCTGCGCAGATCCTCATGCACCCCACCCTGCACGATGCCGAAGATGCCGTGGCCCTCCCGTGCGGTGAAAGCGGCGCGCGAGCGCAGGGCCCAGCGCATCGACAATTCCATCGAGGCTTCGACCGCCTCGCGTGTCGCCGGGAACGGGGTGCATTCGTCGAATGCCATCGTGATGTCGGCGCCGAGCAGGTGCTGGATTTGGATCGAGCGCTCCGGGGTCAAGAGGTGCGAGCTGCCGTCGAGATGCGAGCGGAAACTCACGCCCTCTTCGGTGATCTTGCGGAGCGCCGCCAGCGACATGACCTGGAACCCGCCCGAATCGGTGAGGATCGCGTGCGGCCAGTTCATAAACCGATGCAGCCCGCCCAATGCCGCAATGCGCTCGGCGCCGGGCCGCAGCATCAGGTGATAGGTGTTGCCGAGGACAATGCGCGCGCCGGTCGCCGCGACACCCTCGGGGGTCATCGCCTTGACCGTCCCGGCGGTGCCGACCGGCATGAAGGCCGGCGTCTCGACCGTGCCATGCGCGGTCACGAGGCGCCCCATCCGCGCCGCCCCGTCGCGCGCCAGGATCTCGAACCCGAGGCCGCTCATTTTTGCGCGTCCGGGCACGCCTCGATCAGGCAGGCGTCGCCGTAGGAGAAAAACCGGTAGCCCGAGAGGGCGGCGTGCGCATAGGCGGCCTTGATCCGGTCGAGCCCGGCCAGCGCCGCGACCAGCATCAAAAGCGTCGAGCGCGGCAGGTGGAAATTGGTCAGCAACAGGTCGATCGCCCGGAAGCGGTAGCCCGGCAGGATGAAGAGCCGGGTGTCGCCCTGGAATTCGCCGACCGTGCCGCTCTCGTCGGCGGCGCTTTCGAGGAGGCGCAGGCTCGTCGTGCCCACTGCGATGATGCGGCCGCCGCGGGCGCGGGCGGCGTTGATCCGGGTGGCCGCCTCCGCGCCGATCACCCCGCGTTCGGCATGCATCCGATGCCCGCGCGGATCCTCGGCCTTGACCGGCAAAAACGTGCCGGGCCCAACATGCAAGGTAACCGTCGCCCACTCGGCGCCGCGCGCGGCGATCGCCTCAACCAACGGGGGCGTGAAATGCAGCCCAGCGGTCGGCGCGGCGACGGCGCCCTCGGCGCGGGCGAACATCGTCTGGTAATCGATGCGGTCTTGTGGGTCGCCACCCGGAACTCCACCGGGGGCTCGCTTGATGTAGGGCGGCAGCGGCATCGCGCCGTGGCGGGCGAGCGCCGCGCGGAACGCCTCCCCCTCGCA
>DATCQF010000170.1:0-2398 GCA_036569735.1 Allostellaceae bacterium
CCGCGCGATGTCGGGCAGCAGCGTCAGCGCCGCCGCGGTCAGGTCGTTGCGCCGGGCCGTCAACACCCCGGCCAGCCCGGCGGCGTCGGGCGGCATCGGGTCGAAGCGGCCGCCCGCCGCGAAGGCGCCGCGCCGGGCCGCAAAGACCCCGGCCGTCGGCAGCGCTCGGCGCGGGTTGGCGAGGACGATGCCGGCCGGCGGCAATCCGGCGGCGGGCTCGATCCGCTCGCCGATGCCGCCGACCCAGACCGGCCGGGCGGCGAGGCAGGCCGGGGTATCCGCGCCCAGCCTCAACGCGAGCGCCGCCAGGGCGCGAGAGCCCAGCGGGCGATGCCAGAGCCGGTCGAGGGCCCGCAGCGCCGCCGCTGCATCGCTCGACCCGCCGCCGATCCCGGACGCGGCCGGCAGGTTCTTTTCGAGATACAGCGCGGCGCCGAACGGGGGGGCGCCGGGCAACGTCGCCGCGGCCTGCGACGCGAACAGCCGGGCGGCGCGCATCACCAGATTATCCTCGCCCAGCCCGGCGATGGCGCCGGCCTCGGGTCCGCTCACCGCAAGGGATAGGCTCTCGGCCGGCGCGACGCCTACCCGATCGCCGATATCGGCGAACGCGACCAGGCTGTCGAGCAGATGATAGCCATCCGCGCGCCGTCCGACGACATGCAGGAAAAGGTTGATCTTGGCCGGCGCGAAGACGCCGAGCGTCACGCCCCCCGGCACACCCCGGCGACCCGCCGCCGGACCGGCCATCGGATCCAGCTGGCTGCCCGGTCAGCCGCCGCGCGGCGGAGCGGCGGGCAGGTTGAGGCCATTTGCTAGCTTTGCCTCGATCGTTTTTGCCTCTTTCTCCTGCGGCCCGAACTGGAGGGCGCGGCGCCATTGGTAGCGTGCCTCGACGAGCCGGCCGGTCTGCCAATACGCATCGCCCAAATGGTCGTTGATCGTCGGGTCCTGCGGCACCAGTTCGATCGCCTTTTCGAGGGACGTCACCGCGCCGGCATAATCCGCCATGCGATAATGCGCCCAGCCGAGGCTGTCGACGATGTAGCCGTCCTCGGGCCGCAGCTCGACCGCCTTTTCGATCATCTTGAGGCCCCGTTCGAGGTTCTCGCCGCGATCGATCCACGAATAGCCGAGATAATTGAGCACCAGCGGCTGGTCGGGCTTCATCTCGAGCGCGCGCGTGAGATCCTCTTCGGCGCGCTGCCATTGGCCGGACCGTTCGAGCGCGACGCCGCGGTCGTAAAACAAGGCCCAGCGTTCGGGCAGGCCCAAAGCACCGGCGCGGCGGATCGCCTCATCGTAAGCGGACGCCGCTTCGCCGAACCGCTTCTTGCCGCGCAACAGGTCGCCGAGTTCGACCTCCGCCCCGATCAGCTGGGGGTTTTCCGCCGCCATCGCCTGGAGCTGGGCGATCGCTTCATCGCTGCGCTCGAGGGTGTCGAGATTGACCGCGCTGCGCAGCCGCGCCGACCAGTAGTAAGTCGAGCCGGGCTGCAGGTCGGCCAGCACGGCAAGGCTCTGCTCGGGCTTGTTCTGGGCGCTGAGGATGTCCGCGAGCAAGAGTTGGGCGAGCGGGAATTGCGGCCGCAGCGCAAGCGCGAAGCGATCGTAGAGCAGCGCAAGGTCGATCGTCTCGACCTGGTTGAGTACGCTCGCCAGATCGAACAAAGCTTCGGCCAGACCATCGGCGGGCGAGCGGATGATCGGCTGAGGCGGACCGGGAGGCCGCGCCGCGGTCACCGACAAGGCCAGATCGATGCTGTTGTTCTGCTGCATGAAGCGCTTGTAGAGGGCCTTCGCCTCGGCGCCTCGGCCGTGGCGTTCATAGAAATTGCCGATCGCGTCGGTCAGCCGCCAATTGAGCTGTTCGCTCGCGCCGAGCGCCTTTTCGAAATGCTGCTGCGCCTTGTCCGTCTTGCCGGCGTAATCGTAGAGCAGACCCAGCTGAAACACCTTCAACGGCTGAAAGCCGTTGAATTTATCGAGGCCTTGAAGCGCGGCATCGGCGCCGGCGAGGTCGCCCGCCGCGATTCGCGTCCAGGCGAGCGCGAAGGGCCCGATAAAGCGGTGCACCCCCTCCGGGGAGAGCGCGGTGGCGTGTTTCAGCGCGCTGGGCGTATCGCCGGCCTTCAACCGGTCGACAATGAGGACGAGTTCGGCGACGGCATCGCCCGGATCGAGCTTCAGCTCCTTCGCGGCGAGCGCGCGAGCGCGGTCGAAATGGCCGACGCATACTTCCATGAGGAAGGTCCGGCTGATCAGCTCGGGCGCGTCGGGATCGGCCGTGATCGCCTTCTCGTACGCGCCCGCCGCCGCGGTGAAGTCGCGCGTTTGCTGGGCATGCCGGCCGGCGAGATATTCGCCGAAGAGGTGTTCGGGACCGGCTGCCGGCGGG